>JAICUC010000067.1 GCA_025936075.1 Nitrospira sp.
TCATTCCGGGGGTCGAGAAACAGATCGAGGGTATGGCACCTGGTGAAAAAAAGAAGTTCTCAGTAGCCCCGACGGAGGGTTACGGCGCCGTCGATCCTAAAGCATTTCAGGAGATCGACAAAAAAATGGTACCGGCCGATGCCCAGAAGATTGGGATGCAGTTGGAGGGTACCACGACCGAGGGACAAAAGGTTTTTCCTCGTATTTCCGCGGTGAAAAACGATACGGTCATCCTGGACTTCAACCATCCGCTGGCCGGCAAGACACTCTACTTCGACGTCAAAGTCCTCGACGTCGCGCAAGCCTCATCGAAGTAACCACCTTCCCTGTGCGGGGCGATCACCGCCCCGCACAAAGGGATGCCCCACTGTCCTGGTAGGTCTTCGGACAGACGGCGCTCGACGAGCGTGCTTCGGGTGACCTCCGTCTCTTCCGCAATCCGGCGCCTCTAAGGACAACAACGATCGCCGGGCTGACGTAGCGCATAATCTTCTAGCTCAGAAACAGCCGATCGAACGACGTGCGCCGTCCTTCCAATTGTGGAATTTGATCGAAATCCTCCTGCTTCAATTTTGCGGCGGTTCGTTGATGCAATTCTCGATAGGTCAGCTTGCCCTCAGCTTCTTTGATCGACTCAACCAGATAATACGTCAATGCGCCGTTGTACGAACCGCCGATATGGGCATCGGCGGAGGTCTGCGTATCGCGGCAGCCGGTGATGAGCAACTCTTGAATATCGGCATGAACAATATCGTTCTTTCTCTTACGCCCGCGCGCGGCCTTGCTCAGTTGTCCGCGGAGTGTCCCGCGCAGCTTTCGGCCGGACTCAGTTGCCATGAGATCCAACGGGCAGGGAAGGTACCGTTGTCTTCTGGGAGCGTCCAACGGGTTCATCACGCGCGTGATGGTGCCGGAGTGGCAGCAGTCCATGATGACAGTGAGGCTTACTCCCGACCGAAGTTTTCCCAAGGTCTTCCGCAACCAGTCGTCGCGGAAAGGATCCTTCCAATCCAAATCGGTCGGACACAAGATCTCATCGCGTTTATCCGCTTCATCTCCATTGTCGTCCGGTACGTTTGACCCATGTCCGGAATAATGGATGAGCAGAACATCGCCCTTCTTCCCTTTCGTAATCAGCTTTTTAATGGCTCGTTCCATCGCTTTTTTCGTCGCTTGGGCATCCGTCAGAGTCGTGATGTCTTTGTCGCCAAAGCCGTAATAGGTAGTCAGCGCCCCCCTCAGGTTCTTCACATCATTGACGCACCCTTGGAGATCAGCGCCGGGCGCTTGATACTTATTGATCCCGATGAGCACGGCTCGTTTGGCCATACCTTCTCCTTTCTGTGATCGAATAAAAGACTGACCGAGCGCAATTCGAGATATGTCGACTGTGGCCTAAGCAATCATCTTGCCAGTAGATACCAGCCGAAGAAACTTAGCGTGATTGCACTCCCTATGTACTCTTTCTAAGGATTTTTTTCACTAGGGTTTCTGTAAGTGTGAGAAAGGAGTTATGGACTGTTGCGCGACCGGTTTGAAGCAACGGGATGGAGAATCTAAACCGATACGGTACTGTATCGAAATAGGTACGATAAGGTCGGTGGATATTCATAAAGTCATCCAGTCTGACTTCAAGACAAGGAAGTGAGATCGACTATTCCAATGTTCGTGCAAATGTCGAGGGCTTGCGTTTCCTCAGCCGGCCCGCAAGGCTTCGAGCCAGCCGTTCGCGCCGGTTTTAGTCAGCTCCATATAGACACGATTGAAATCGATCTCTAGGTTTGACGGAGGTTCATACTCATGTTCCGCTCAATAGGCCGGCTCAACCTTGCAATTTCACGGCACGGAAGTTGTCTTGTCATCTATCTCCTTTTTGTCTTTGAACACCTGTGTGATGTAGGATTTGACCTCTTCACGGCTGAGTTCCTCAACTCGAGTCGCGAAGGCAGGATAGGCCTGAACATGTGTTTGGTTGGCATAGGTTCCGCTCAGCTGTAGAAACTGCCAGCCTTCGCTCTTGAGCGATTCGGTCATCTGTCGGTAGTGGCCCCACCGCTCGCCGTAGCGAAAAAACTCCTCCACGGCGGCGCTCAACGCCACCACAAGACTGACGATGAATGTGAGCGTTTTGACCAGAGGCGCGACGTCATCGCCGACATTCAGGCTGACCAGCGCCGGCACGATCACGCCGCCGATGATCGTCGCCAGACGGAGTCTGCGATACCACCATACGGACTCCTGCGCCTTCCCATCCATCCAAATCACCAGCTCCAACCACCGCGCCCGCATGAACTCCTTATTCAGTTCCGGCAAATCCAGGGATGCGATGAGCTTATCCATCTCGGCCCGCATGTGCTCATGGTCGGTCGTCTTATTCATATTATTCATAGACTCCTCCACCAAATCGTTACAACGAGAGATCAATCACGTCGTTCTTACAAACTTCGTTTTTAAATGCAAAGTGTACCCATTTATCCCTTTCGCCTGAGCAATACAGTGCCCATCCAAACGACGCGGCTCTCATACTTGCATTTGGCACCAGCTCATGAAGCGACAGAGAAAGAGAGGTATGCCGGGTGAAAGAGAGGAAGCGGCGATGATGGTGTGTCGCCATACGAAGGATCGAACGAAATATGATGGGTATCCCTACAGATACCATAAGTAGGTGGGATAACGGAACCTCGAGTTATCGTATCTTAGGCCGCTCTTCTCACCACTAAAATCCCATCACGGATCGTGGCCAACACGGCGGTCACGCGGGGGTCGTTTGAAACGGTACGGTTCAGCTCCTGAATGGCGGCGGAGGACTCGTCCGGCGGCGGCTGTTTCAAGACTTCGCCGCTCCACAACACATTGTCGATCAAGATCACTCCATTGGGAGCGAGTAGATCGAGCGAACGGCGATAATAATTGAGATAATTGGTTTTGTCTGCATCGATAAAGATGAGATCGAATGGGCCATCGAGCCTACGCATGGTGTCAAGCGCAGGCCCCATGCGAATACTGATTTTGCTTCCACATGGCGCTTGCGCGATATAGCGCCTGGCCACCGCTGCCGCTTTCTCATCGATATCGCAGGTAATGACGGTTCCATCCTCCGGTAGGGCTTCAGCGAAGCACAAAGCGCTGTAGCCGGTAAACATGCCGATTTCGAGTACCCGCTTCGCACCGACCAGTTGCGTCATCATTTTCAGAAATGCCCCTTCCAAGGGGCCGACCAGCATCTGGGGGTATTCCATGGTCTGATGGGTTTCTTCGCGCAGCGCGCGGCAGACCGACGACTCCGGGATGGAATGGGTTTCGGCGTACGCTTCGATGTCGGACGGAACCAACCGGTTCATGGAAATCCTTCCGTAGTTTGAAAATGACCCGCCGCCCTGCGTACACTGCGAGCCACAATGCCGATCTTAGCACAGTGAAACGAGAAGGAGGCCTGCTTGAAAACCCTTGCGACGTTAGAACCCCTCACTACCAGACTACTGGAAATTCAACGCATCAATAGTGCCGCCTCCGTCTTGTCATGGGATCAAGAAACCTACATGCCGGCCGGCGGGGGGGAAGCGAGAGCCGAGCAGATTGCCGTGCTTCAGGGCCTTGCCCATCAGAAGTTGGTCTCGCCGGACGTTCAACATCTCTTGGCTCAATGGGTCGACCCTGCCACCGGCCAGGCGGCCGATCAATCCGGTGAGACGTGGGATGAGCCGTCACGCTCGCTCTTGCGTGAAGTGTGGCGGGATTTCAGCCGCGCGAAGAAACTGCCGTCGGATTTCGTCGTAAAACTGAGCCGCGAATGCTCGCTCGCCCAGCAAGTGTGGGCCGAGGCGAAAGAACACAATACATTCGTAAAGTTCCTGCCGAACCTCCGGACGGTGCTGCAGCTCAAGCGAGAGGAAGCCGAATATCTCGGATATCACGATTCGCCCTACAACGCCCTGCTGGATGTCTATGAACCGGGCGCAACCATAGCCGGCCTCCAGCCGGTGTTTACCGCGCTCAAGACGCGGCTCGTGCCCTTGTTGAAACGAATCACTCAGAGCCGTGTTCACATCGATGACGGCATGCTGCGCCACTCCTACGATCATGCCCGGCAGCTGGAGTTCGGCCGATTGGTCTTGATCGCGATGGGGTATGACTTCGAGCGCGGCCGACTGGATCTTTCAGCCCACCCCTTTACCACGTCGTTTCATCCGACCGATGTGCGCGTGACTACCCGTGTTCATGAGCATGAATTACAATCCTGCCTCTTCAGTTGTATCCATGAAGGGGGACATGGGCTGTATGACCAGGGGTTGGATCAACGATATTTCGGCACGCCGCTGTGCGATTCGGTCTCCCTGGGAATCCATGAAAGCCAGTCTCGTCTCTGGGAAAATTGCGTCGGACGCTCGCGGTCATTTTGGCGCTTTTTCTACCCGATATTGCAACAAACCTTTCACCATCAGCTGCGCGACGTGGAGATCGAACAATTCTATGCCGCAATCAATCGCGTGAAGCCGTCGTTGATCCGCGTAGAAGCCGACGAGCTGACCTACAATCTTCATATCATGCTGCGGTTTGAAATCGAACAAGCGCTCGTGGAAAACAAGACCCAGCCCGACGACTTGCCGGCCATCTGGAATCAGAAGATGGAGGATTACTTGGGAATCGTTCCGGCCTCCGACGCGGAAGGCGTGCTCCAGGACGTGCACTGGTCATTCGGCGCGTTCGGTTATTTTCCCACCTATACCTTGGGCAATCTCTACTCCGTGCAATTCTTCGAGCAGGCCAAGCTGGAGATTCCGCATTTGGAGGATGAGATTGCAGCCGGTCGGTTACTGCTCTTGCGCCGGTGGCTGGAGCAGAAAATTCACCGCTGGGGCCGCATGTTCACGCCGGCCCATCTCGCGCAACGCGTGACCGGTTCGACCCTCAATCCTGAACTCTTTCTCAACTATGTGGAAAAGAAGTACGGCGAACTCTACCAACTCTGACCATCGATGACAGGTCGGCTGTCATACCCCATTGCCGCATTGAGCTTTGCCGCGATGGCCGGAGACAAGGCAACTTCAGCCTGCACCTCAATCCGATGCGGCACGAGCAGCGTGGTATGGAATACAATATCCCGGATGGGAATCTTGAGATCAGGGTCCTGGGGTGTGCTCAGCTGAACCGATTCGACGGAATTCGTGATGGTACCGGTATCTTGTTGTCCATAGGCGGCGATGACGGCATCGACAATGTCTTTAGCCTTCTCATTGGCCTCCATCCCCTCGATCGCGTTTAGGAATAACGGGATCGCCTCCTCCTTCACTTGGTCCGATACTGTGAAGTTTTCGATCCTCCCTTTCCGACGGAGAGAGGTCAGGTCGTTATCGAGATCTTTACTGAAGGCTCCGTAAGCAAAGCGAAAGAATTCGAAATGGAACGCTTTCAGGCCTTTGGCAAAGGTTTGAAGTTCACACAGAAAACACAGCTGCTGCAACTTCACATCGGTCAGCAGGCCATAGGGTTCTAAGAGCTGCAGGACATACAGGAGAAGCGCTCGGTCGACTGTGATCTGGTTGGGTGTTCTCAAGGTTTCCTCGATATGTGCGTGGGCGCTTCACTATAGACAGCCTCGAAAGCAGCCGTCAAAGGGGAATTTGGGTTAATATCGGTTTGAGCAGACACTCTTGACCGGCTGCTCAGTTTCGTCTTTAATTCCCGATCTAGGAGGATTGATCTCATCATGATGTCGAAACATGCCAAAGAAATGGGGGCCCTGAAGGAGCATCTTGGGAAGCACCAGCTCAAATTTACGCGGCAGCGTGAATTGATCCTCGATGCCTTTCTGAAGCAGGAACACATCACGGCTGAAGAAATGTACCATCAGTTGGCGCGCAAAGATCCGCACCTGGGGCTCGCGACCATTTACCGCACGCTCAACCTCTTCTGCGAAGCGGGTCTGGCACAGGCCAGGCACTTCGGTACTCAAACCCAGTACGATAATGTGTCGCATAAGGGCCATCATGACCATCTCATTTGCACAGGTTGCGGAAAGATCGTGGAATTCGAAAACTGCGACATTGAACGTCTTCAGGAAGAAGTGGCATCGCAGAACGGTTTTATCATTCAAACCCACCGCCTCGAACTCTATGGACTCTGCTCTCGCTGCCGTCATTGATCCCTCCCCAATTGTTCCGGGACGGCCTATCAATTTCAACTCCCTCTCTACGAGCTATATAATCTCTACTTGCTACATATAAAGGATCGATCATGTACATATCCCCTCGACATTCCCCTCGCGCCATGGGCATTCGCTTCCATCTCAAATCACTCGCCATTTCCGCCGGCTGTTTTCTGGCGTGCATCGGGCCGGTCATGCCGACCTTCGCATCGGCTGCCGACAAGTTGACCGTCTATTCTGGACGGGCCGAACGATTGATCAAGCCTGTCCTGGATGCCTTCACGGCAAAGACGGGCATTCAAATAGAGTTGCTCTCGTCCGGCACTACCGAGTTGGTGAACCGAATGAAAGCGGAAGGAGGCCGCACCCCGGCCGATGCCTTCATTACCAACGACGCGGGCAGCTTGGAAATGGCCCGTGCAGCTGGGCTTCTTCGCCCATTGAATATGCGGGAAGTCGAACGGGCCATTCCTCCTCAATTTCGCGCAGCGGACAACAGCTGGATCGGTTTGTCGGGACGGTTTTGGATCATTGTGTACAACACGACGATGGTGAAGCCGGACCAGATCAAGTCATTGCTGGACTTGGCCGATCCGAAATGGAAGGACAAGATCGCCATTCCCAACGCCGGCAGCGAATATTTGCAAGCGGGTGTATCGGTGATCCGCGCGAGCGTCGGCGACGATCAAACGAGGAAGTTTCTTGAAGGCCTTCGGAACAATGCCGGCACGCAGGTCTATCAAAAAAGTTCGCAAATCGTTGAAGCCGTCGCCAAGGGTCAGGTCGCCCTGGGCATTGTGAATCACTATTACGTCTATCGGCATCTCGCCACACAACCCACTGCTCCCCTGGCGGTGTTGATGCCCGACCAACAAGAAGGCGGCATGGGCGCGATCATGAACGTGGCCGGCATCGGCGTCCTGAAACACACGCCTCGCGTGGAGAATGCCAAATTGCTCGTGGAATTTCTCGTGGCACAAGCCGGCCAGAAGATGTTCGCCGACCTCGACAAGGAGTACCCACTCCATCCTGAGGTCAAGGCGGATCCCTCCCTGACCGAACGGAAAAGCTTCCGAGCGGCCCTCGTACCCTTAGCGAAGCTCGCAGAGCTCCGAGAGCCTACCCTGCTGCTCATCGAACAAGTAGGGATGCGGTAACTCCGCAAGCATACTCCGTGATTGCCTTCCTCCGATCATCCGTCTCTTTCCTACAACTCGCGGCCCTCGCCAGCGCGACGCTGGTTCTCCTGCCATTAGGCTATGTCACTACCCTTGCTTTGTCGGCCGATGCTTCCATTTGGCATCGCCTTTGGACCACCCGAGTCCCTGAACTGCTGTTAAATACGGTTTCCTTGGCCGGCGCCGTGGCGTTGTTCGCACTCGTCCTCGGCGTATCAACCGCCTGGATGGTGACACGTTTCGAGTTCCCTGGCCGCCGCCTGTGGGAAATTGGTCTCGTGTTGCCGCTGGCCATGCCGACGTATGTTTTGGCCTATGTGTACAATTATCTCTTCGGATTCGGCGGCCCGATGGAGCAAGTCTGGCAGATGATCGCAGGGCCTCAAGCCAGGATCATCTCACCCCAAAGTTTCTGGGGCGTCACCACCGTGATGGCGCTCGATACGTTTCCCTTCGTCTACTTGCTCACACGCAGTGCGCTCCTGAATTTTAACGTATCGTTCGAAGAGGTCGCCCGTACCTGTGGCGCTTCACCCCTTCATAGAGTGCTGTTCGTCACCCTTCCATTGCTACGCCCGTCCATCGTTGCCGGTGTCGCCCTGGTCGTCCTGTACGTCGTTTCCGATTTCGGCGCCGTCTCGTTGTTGCGCTATCAAACTCTGACCTACGCCGTATTTCAGCAAATGACCGGACGGTCCGACAACCAAGCTGCGAGTATCCTGAGCATTCTGTTGGTCATCCTGGCGCTCCTGTTCTTGTTGACCGAACGATGGTTTCGTCGAAAGAGCCGATTTTATCAGACCGCCGGGCGCTTTCGAGCGCCGCAACGTATCCGATGCGGATGGTCGCACACTGCAGCTCTGACGGCATGCTTGGCCACCGTAATGAGCTTGGCCTTTGGAATCCCTGCCTATCAACTGGTGGCATGGAGCCTGTCCCCGGAGGCCCAGGCGATTCTTGACGCTCGCTTCCTCGGCTTCGTCTGGAACAGTGCCTTGCTCTCGACCCTGGCCGCTACGGCCGGCGTGTTCGTCGGACTGCCCCTCGCCTACCTCGCCAGCCGGAAACCGACCTGGCTCAATACCGGCTGTTTGCAAGCCGCCTATGCCGGCTACGTTTTGCCGGGACCGGTCGCCGCCCTCGCGGTATTGGTCCTCTTTCTAAACGTCCTACCGTTCTTGTATGGTACGGTCATCGTCTTGATCGTTGCCTATGTCTTACATTTTCTCCCAGTCGGTCTTCAGTCTCTCGAACCGTCGATTCAACAAATTACACCCAACCTGGAGGAAGTCGCCCGCACCCTGGGCCTTACCGTCCGGGACACCTGGCGTCGCGTGACGTTGCCGCTCGTCCGCAACGGGGTCATCGTGGCGTGGGTCTTGATCTTTTTGCAGACGATGAAGGAGCTTCCGGCAACGTTACTGTTGCGACCGGTGGGATTCGACACCTTGGCAATTCGTGTCTGGCTGGAAGCCAGCGAAGAGTATTACCAACTGGCGGCTCCATCCGCCTTATTGATCGTGCTCGTTGGCTTACCGGCGCTGGTCTTGTTGCTGTCCCGTGATTGGCGGGCAACCTAAAACCACCGTGAACGCACCGTCGCACATCATGCAGGTGAATGCCGGCCGGCTCGAAGATCAAGTCCACCTCTACCAGCCGGCGTCTTCTATCTTGGAACTCCGTTCAGTGTCCTGCGCCTATGAGTCCAATCGACCCGCCGTCCGCGACATTTCATTTTCGGCGCGTGAAGGCGACATCCTTTGTTTGCTGGGACCGTCCGGCTGCGGCAAAACCACTATTTTGCGAGCCATTGCCGGCTTTGAACCGGTTCGATCCGGACAAATATTTTTATCGGGCCGAATGGTCTCCTCCTCCTCGGAAACGATTCCGACGGAGGAACGCCGTGTGGGCATGGTCTTTCAGGAGTATGCCCTTTTCCCTCACTTGCGCGTCGCTGATAATATCGCCTTCGGGCTCCGCCACCTGTCGCGGGCGGAGCGGAGATGTCGTGTCCAAGAAATGCTGCGGCTGACCGGCCTCGAAGGGCTCGACCGACGTTACCCGCATGAGTTATCGGGAGGGCAACAGCAACGAGTGGCCCTTTCGCGCGCACTGGTGCAGAATCCCGTCTTGTTGCTCCTGGATGAGCCGTTCAGCAACCTGGATCCTGATATGGCCGGCCGTATGCGGCAAGAAGTTCACGCCATCTTACGGCGGATGAAAACAACGACCATCTTAGTGACGCATGATCATGACGAAGCCTTCGCCATGGCGGACCGTATCGCTGTCCTGAATCAGGGGGTGCTCGAGCAGATGGATGCCCCGGAGCTCATTTATCATCTTCCAACCACGCGCTTCGTGGCGGAATTTGTGGGTCAAGCCGACTTCATCACCGGACAGATTCGCCAAGGCATGGTCCATACCGAACTGGGTGAATTCCCCGACACGCTGAATAGCGCCGAAGAAAGCACCGTCGTCGTCATGATCCGCCCGGATGACATCCATCTGACGCCCAACAAGTCGGCCGAGTCTCGAATTGTGACTCGTCAGTTCCGAGGATCGGAGAATCTGTACACAATCCGTCTTCCCTCCGGACAAGTCGTCCACAGCAGCGAAAGTTCCACCAGTGTCTACCAGGAAGGGACGACCGTCGAGCTGCGTGTTTCCGTCACCCATACAGTGCTCTTTCCCGCCGAACAGCCTTCTCGCTTCTAATGCTTGCCCGGATTGACAGCTTCCACCGGATCTGGCATGGATGCTCAGACGCTCTGATCCCGCGCCCGACATGAGCCCCCTTTTCAGGACGTAAGGAGTTTCGATGGACGCGTTGAAAGATACCATTGATTACGGAGTGATCGGTCTGTTACTGGTCCTGAGCGTGTGGTCCGTGGCTGTCGCCATCGAACGCTGGCTCTTTTATCGGCGCGTCAATCTTTCGCAGTTTTCAAACGCGCAACTGCTGGAAATCACTCTGACCAAACACCTCGTGATTATCGGCACGGTGGCTGCCAACGCCCCGTACATCGGCCTCTTGGGAACGGTGCTCGGTATCATGCTGACATTTCATACGATGGGAACATCGGGTACGATGGCCGTGAACACCATCATGATCGGCTTGAGCCTGGCGTTGAAGGCGACCGCCATCGGTCTTCTGGTCGCCATTCCTTGTGTGGTGATGAATAATGTGCTGCGTCGTCGTGTGAGCGAGATCCTGACCGAGTATAAGGCACAACATGGAACGGAACATTGATCAGATCAACGTGATCCCGCTCGTGGATGTGATGTTGGTCTTGCTCGTTATTGTATTGACCACCGCCACCTTCATCAGCACCGGACAAATTCCCATCAACTTGGCCAAAGCCAAGGAGGCGGGCGATCGAAAAGATGTCCCGATCGTGATTTCCTTGACCGCCGATGGAAGTCTGTACATAAACGATACCCCTGTCCCCAATGGAAGCCTTCCATCCGCTCTGAGCTCCCAGTCTCGTGAATCAGCCGTGGTCGTACGAGCGGACAAAGTGACCTTGCTCGAAAAATTCGTTGCGTTGGTCGACGAAATCCGCGGCCTAGGGTTTCAACAGGTCAGCCTGGAGGTCATTCGTCTGTGACGGGGAATTCCATCCGGCTTACAGACAATCGAATGGGTTCAATGATGGCGGATTGGTTCGTATCTTGCCTTTTCGATCAGTTATGAGCTGAAGGCGGTTCAGGAAGCGGCCCGGATTGAGACGTACAGTCTTGTTGTTTCCAATCGCGCAATACGCCTGACCGATCGAACGTCAAGAGATACGCTTTGCATTTGTTCGCCCACGCACTGCCTGTATACCCGACCGTGCCGCTGCCTCGATCAAAGTATGTCCAGACCGATCCCCCCGCCGGCAATCTCTCCTCCTTGTGCGGCATACCGTACCGGTCGGCCACCACGTTCTGAGTAACCTGATCCACCCTGTTCTGGAAGTATGCCGTTTCAAACTCGCTGCAGGCGAACAGGGCTACACACGCAACAGACAACAGGCGCAATGATCCTCGTAAAATTATTTTCATTGTGTCGTCCTCATCCTGTATTGACCGTCATGACAGCACAATAGGCACTTCTCATGGCGCACGCAGCCGACCACGGAGCCCGGATGAAACGGTCACCCTCCCTTCCTCGTCGATGATGATCGCTTCTACATCCGGTAAACGCTCGACCAACTCCATACCGCGCGTCGGACCCAGCACAAAGATTCCTGTGTCCAGCCCATCGGCGACCGCCCCTTCTTTGGCGATGACCGTGACGCTTTGACAACCACGAGCCGGCCGCAAAGTCTGGGAATCCAAAATATGATGATACCGGACTCCATCTCGCTCGAAGAACCGTTCGTAATCACCTGCCGTTGAAATTGCCTCGTCCTTTAAATCGATGACGGCAATTAACGTCTCCTCCTCACGTGGATGTTTGATCCCTACGGGAAACCCATCGCGCTCAGGAAGGACGCCGAAGGTTTTAATATCTCCCGATAAGGCGACCACTCCGCTCTGAGCTCCTGCTCGTTTCATTTCCTCTACCGCCCGATCGGCCGCATATCCTTTTCCAATACCTCCAATATCGACACGCATCCCCTTGTGTGGAAGAAAAATGGTTTGCGCCTCGTTGTTGATTTGAATATTTGTCCAATCGACAAGAGGCTTCAGGTGTTGCAACTCCTCATCACTCGGGATGCGCTGGCGTTCCGTAAAACTCCAGGCCTCCATTGCAGGACCCACGGCGATATTAAAGCCGCCATCGGTCAATTGTGACATTTCCATGGATCGGACCACCAACTCCAATGTCTCGGGGCTCACCCGCACCGGCTGAAGGCCGGCTTCGGCATTCACATGTGAGAGTTCACTGTTCGATCGCCAGGTGCTCAGTAACCGTTCGAGTCGCTTGATCTCATCGAACCCGGCCTGAATGGCTCGATTGGCCGCGTCCTTGTCGGAAGCCACAGCGGTGATCGTCACCAGTGTGCCCATGTGAACCTGCGCACGCTTGACGGCGAGAGGCGGTGGATCAGGCCGCAGTTCCACACACCCAGCCAAGGAGGCTGCGAAAAGGCAACACATTGTCATCGAAATCGCAACGGCTCGCGATGCCTTCATTGCAAGAATGACCTTCACCACCAATGTCGACGGAAATATCTTGAAATCCGAGGGTACGGCATGACTTCGTAGAGGCGTGCTTCCACCTGTGATGGCTGAGGGAGCCTTTCCACCATGGGGTTCTCGTCGAAGGCTGGATATTGTTCATTGAGAAAGGTACGTGCCAAGGCTCGTTCTTCTGAAACCATTGACACTATGACGTTCCGTCCATAGCGCGGCGAATCAACTCCAAACCGCCATACACCCACATGCGTGATGACATCGGCTTCTACGGAAAATGTCATGTCCAAATCGGCCATGGACATGAAAGGCCCTTCGCTGATCTGCACTCGTATGAGTCGATAATTTCCAGCCGGTAAATCGACGACAAAACGTTGATCCGGCGACTCGATGTCCACCTGGAAGCGTTGTTGAGAATCCTTGTCCTCCAACTCCAGAAACCGCATCTGTGGTACATACCATCGAGACCTTTCGCCTGTCAGGACCGTTATGACCCGCCCCACGACCAGGCTGCCTGCGACCTGATCTTGATCGACCAGTGAAGGCAATTCCGTCACACAACTCGACATACCGAGAACGAGCACTCCCAGGAGACCTCCTCGGAACATTTGGATCTTCTTCATAGAAAATTATATGACAAGCTGTGCTGAAATAGCACACTGCCAGACGAAAACTAACCGCTTGACAGCTGAATACTGATCGAGATATTAATAATCGTTCTCAATTTTAATCCATCCCCACGTATCATGACTATTACGAAGACGCCGACGTTGGAACGCGATCAGACTCTTGAAACGCGCTGCGAGTGCGGGCAACTTATCGCCAAGGTATGTGGACAAGGGCTGGAACTGAAGTGTAAACGGTGCAAGCGTATCGTCGTCATCCCTTTTTCCTCGATAGAGGGTTGGGGGAACGAACCATCATGATCCATTCCAGGGGCGACTACTTCAA
>JAICUC010000074.1 GCA_025936075.1 Nitrospira sp.
GCCGCCCGTAAAGTACCTTATACCGCTAAGGCTTTAAAACCGCTGATAAATTGTTGTTCCGGGATGGGGCTCGTGGGTGTTCAGCCGCCGATTTTAAGAAGCGGCAGTAGATAAATGTATCCAAAATGATATGTGCGTATCTGATGAGGGCGATTATGTTGTACTTGACACTGATTCCGTAACCTGTCATACTGGCCTCATTGAACAGGAGGCCATATGAAACCGCTCACCACACAGCCAGCCATCACCCTCGGTCAATTGATGAAGCAGTTCTCGACTGAAGAGGCCTGCAAAGAGCACTTGAAGAATCTGCGTTGGCCAAATGGCGTGGAATGCCCTCGCTGTGGCAATAAGAAAGTGTATGAGCTGAAGAAACGCCCGTTTCACTGGGTGTGCAAGGCGAAAGACTGTGGCGGACCGAACGGCTATCGATTCTCGGTCATTGCCAAGACGATCTTTGAGAATACCAACTACCCATTGACCACCTGGTTTCAGGTGATCTACCTGATGATGACCAGTAAGAAGGGGATTAGCGCCTTGCAGATCCATCGGCAGATTGGAACCGGAGACTACCGAACCGCTTGGTATATGTGCCATCGCATTAGAGCGGCTATGCAGGATGGTGGATTTGCAAAGCTCATGGGTGAAGTGGAGGTTGACGAAACCTATATTGGCGGCAAGTTTAAGAATAAGCATGTCTCGGTTCGCCGAAAGGGCAGCCCTGGCGGGCATGGGACGCATAACAAAGTGGCTGTCATTGGTGCCATTGCGCGAAAAGGCAACGTAGTCGCTCAGATCATTGAGCAAGTGAACGCTGAAACCTTGCAAGGATTTGTGCGGCAAACCGTTGGAGAAAATGTCTCTCTGGTCGCCACGGATGAGCATAGCGGATACCGCAAGCTGAAAAAGATGGGCATCCCGCATGAATCTGTCAGCCATGCCAAGGGGGAATATGTGCGTGGGAATGTCCATACAGCGAACCTGGATAGCTTTTGGAGCTTGCTCAAGCGTGGCGTGATCGGCACCTATCACAAGGTGAGCAAAGACTATTTGCCGTTGTACCTGGCCGAATTCAGCTACCGCCACAATAACCGAGAGAATCCGAACGTGTTCAACGATGTCATAGCAGAATGCTGAGCACGCGCCCGGTAAAACGTGCCAGCATGAAGTATCAGCCGAAGAACGTACAGATGCAGTTACCATATGGCTCAATCAGGCTGAGAAATGATTAGGCGAACTTGGCATACCTTTCCATCAGATCTTCTCCTAAGATCTCGGAGTGATGCCAAAAATACATTTAATGTTTTTCGATCACTAGTATGTTCGGGGAACCAATCGGCTCCGCAGTTCGGACAACGTTGAGGCGGGTCCTGCCGTATGTCGGATGGTGGCAGATTAAGGGCTGTTTTACAGCCATGACATGCAAGAGTAATGGAATCAATGTCTGCAACATCAACCGAATAACCTTTATTGATTGTCATCTGATCCTCCAGGGAGACTGACCATGCCGAAGGCAAAACCGATTTCGCTATATCCGCTGACATTTGATGAGGCTTTAACCATGCTGCTTAAGGCCACCCCGAAACCGCAGAAGAAGAAGCAGAAAAAGTAGTTAGACGGTCCCTCTTTGCATCTGCAAACCGCCACTATCAACCCACACAGTAAAAATATCCGTGACTGGCGGCACCTTTGCCCCAGTAACCTTAAGGTAAATATAATGCCTGCGCCCATTATGGGGGAATTCGTACCTCTGGGTACTCGCTACTCGCAATTGTTCATTTATAAGCATTGAATCTACATGCGAAATTACTGGAACTCGATCTCTGAAGTCGGCATGGAAATTCTGTAATGTGGCATTATTCGTCTTAAATTTTAAGCGTAAGCCAAGCGTTTTTGGTAATGGCCTTATCTCATTCGCTCTATTTGGAATTTCTTCGATCTTCTCAATCTCTACAGCCACCTGCTGGATATCTATATCCCCTCTATTATGCACGCTTATGCCAAAATGCTTTCTCCTTACCTCGTCGTTGAATGTTCCATGCTGTTCCGGCTCCCATCGGACAGGCTCAATACCTTCAAACTCTATTTCTAGAGGCGATTTAGGAGGAGGGAGATCTTGAGTGATCGGAACGGTAGTTGCTGCGATATCTAAATCGGAAACCTTCTTCCTGAGGTCATCGATTGCTGTAATTAAGCTGGGTATTTTCTCTATGTTATTCTCCGCCTTCTTTTCAACATCCCATTCCCTACGAGTGTAGGAGTGAATGACTATCCCTAAAAGGCATAAGACAATCAAAAGTCCTGTAAGCCCGTAAGGCTCAACAAACAACTTCAAAATCTGGAATGCGGCATTATCTGAGCTTGTTATATCATTGATAAACTTTGTCACACGGTCCTCCATGGGCCGTGTGAACAACCATATAACGAGAAATGCAGGAAGACTGTTAGCAGTCTTCCTCTGAGCAAATCGATAGAAGCTCCCAATAGGTTCCCACCACTGCTTTCCCCACATACCCCACCCCCTTTGAAGTGGGCGCATTGTAGAGGATTCTTGCAATGGTGTCTAGTGCAACATAATCGCCCTGATGAGATACGTTGGGGAGATGAATCGACCGTGGCAGGAGCACGATCAAGATACTGCATCTGCTGCGGGATTCTTCGAAGTCTAGAACTGTTGCCGCTCGCCAATAGTATTTCAAAAAAGAGGAGAAGAAGGAATACTATGGCGACATGCGGTCGATCGAATGGGCTTGAATCAAGAGTGTTCCACCTAGATTGTTCCTATCGGCCATCACCACCCCACGGACGCGGAGATGTTCGTTCTGCATAACCGGTTTCGTTATGTTCGGCAGACATGCACCGGTGGTGCTGATTCCAATAGCGCCCGACTTATCCTGAAGCGCAAACATTTGGCTGTCGTAGACGGCGCCTCCTCCACAGCTTCGCGTACCGCGATGAACCGGTAAGGTGCTGACGGCCCTCGCCCGTCCTTCAACCGTCACGACCTGAGCCTGATAGTCCGCAGGGTGCTTTAAAATCTTGATGATGGGAAGACCATCGTTGGCTAACGCTACCGACATCAGTCCGAGCCCAAGATACACACACAGCATGCCGCGAAGGAACGGGCGCATCACACACTCTCCCTCTATGAACTTGTAGAGATTACCTGGGATAAGACAATCAAGGCTAGTGGCCAATCTGAAGTCATGCGCATCAGTTATGAGTCGGTGATGATCTCAAGAGCTCCAACCATACCTGGCGGTTATCAGAAGTCATCAGGAGTCACGCTAGCGGTACCTATCTTCCTTCCTTTATCATCCTACAGAAGCTGCTAGAGCTATTTGGTGGAAAAAGGGAACTGACGGCAAACTGTTCGAACCATGCGCACGCAGCATAGCGGGAGAGACTTTCAGTATTATAATGGTCGGCTGGTTAGGAGTGGCGAGACGGTGAGAACGGGGGTTTATACCATACTCATGACGATTCTAATTCATCTGACTGCTATTACACCGGTCTGGGCGGTCCTAGGGCAGGCAAAGGCATCCGTTGAAAAGGACCGCGCTGCCATGGACGGACAGGTGCAAAGTAAACTTGCTCATGGATATTCGGTTGAAACCATCACGGTTGCCGGGATGAGTATCAAGGAATATGTCTCATCGGACGGTACCGTCTTCGCAGTCGCCTGGAGAGGGACCGGGGTTCCGAATCTCCGCCTCCTCCTCGGTGCCTATTTTGATGAGTATTTGGACGCACTCGCGGAGCTGCAGAATAAGAAACCTCGAATCCGAAGACCTCTGATGTTGAAAACCGCCAATTTGGTCGTTGAGCGAAGCGGGCACGCAAGAAATATGTGGGGGCGGGCCTTTATCCCCTCTCGTTTACCGGCTATGGTTTCGCCGAAGGACATTCAGTAATGTCGTATCGCGCGGTCCTTATCATCTGTCTGTGCCTTGTGAGCGCATGTGGCTCCGGTGGCGGCGAAAACGGAGTCATCGGTCCGCCGCCGCCCAATGTTCTGACGGTGACGGTTGGAGGCTCGAGCGTCTGTACGAATGTCAATGAAGTATGCACTCAAGTCACCATCTGTCGCCCAGGCACCTCCGTTTGTCATACGATCTCCGACATTTTGGTGGATACCGGTTCCATCGGGATTCGTATCTTCGGCTCGATACTCTCATCCCCGCTACCGCAGGAAGTCGAGCCACAAGGAGATCCTATCGGCGAATGTGTGTCGTTTGCGGATGGCAGCGCCCTTTGGGGTGCAGTTCAACTGGCGGATGTGGTGCTGGCCGGCGAGCCTGCCGTAACCGTGCCCATTCATGTTATTGCTCCCACCTTTGCCGGGCAGTCCTCCTCCCAAAATCCGTGTAACAGTGTGGTCGACTCCAATCCGCTCATAGCGGGTTTCAACGGCATTCTTGGTATCGGGCTGTTCACGCACGATTGCGGCATTATCTGCGAAATCAACGACAACAATAACCTGTATTTTTCCTGTGCCGCTACCACATGCAGAAGTATCGCGGTACCCCTATCCGCTCAAGTTCAGAACCCGGTGTGGCTGCTCCCATCCGATAAGAATGGGGTGATCCTAGCTCTGCCGAACGTGCCCGCGATGGGCGCTCCGGCACTCTCCGGTTCCATAATTCTCGGGATCGGCACAGCATCGAATAATTCCCCGCCGTCCGGCATCTCGACCTTTTCAACTGACCAAAACGGTTTCCTCACTACCGTCTACAAAGGCACGACCTTCGCGCAGAGCTTTATTGACACCGGGTCTAACGGCTATGTGTTCTCTGATTCGACTCTTCCGCTGTGCCCCATGTCGTTACAAGACTTTTACTGTCCCCCGGTTCCCGCAAACTTGTCGGCCACGCTTTTCGGTGCCAATGGCCGTCAGGCGACCGTCTTATTTCAAGTTGCCAATACAGCTAACCTCTTACAAACGGGCAACACTGCCTTCAATAATTTGGGCGGGCAGTTTTCTACCTTCGACTGGGGACTTCCTTTCTTTCTTGGGCGTGTCGTGTTTGTCGGGATCGAAGGGCAGATCTCAACCCTTGGAACGGGTCCGTTTTATGCCTTTTAACCGAATCAAAGTATCTTGCGAGATTACTCCCGAACAGGCTCATTT
This sequence comes from Nitrospira sp., assembly GCA_025936075.1. Taxonomy (GTDB): domain Bacteria; phylum Nitrospirota; class Nitrospiria; order Nitrospirales; family Nitrospiraceae; genus Nitrospira_D. The sequence continues at coordinate 5,132 of JAICUC010000074.1, forward strand.
TGGTCATAGTGGTGAGATCAGCTGTGTGCCATCGATCTGAACGAGCGGACTCTGTGTGGGTGTCGCTAACTGTGTCACCATGGGGAGCCGCACGTGGTCGTGTCCAATGACGTCTGGAGATCCTACGGCTCGAACACCTGCCGTGCTATCGACCTGAGAAGAACAGCCTATATCTGTAGCTCCGATGTCCCCGAATAAGGACATTCGTGCGGAATGAGTTGAGACTGTCGGACTACTATTACGGGTCCTTACGCGGGTGGTGATCACCGTTTGCCATCATAGCCACGCTCTTTCCACCGCTCCAGCAGTTGAATGCGTTTCCTCAGTTGCTCGGCTGTCGCCTGATCGACACGACTCCCGGTCCGTGCGATCAATTCTGCGTTAAGCCTCCGATGATCGATTCCACTCATTCGTGCCACGCCGGCAACCAGCAGCCGGTGGAGATTCCGCAAGTCTTGTTTCTGCTCATGGAGAGAGACGGCCGGTTCGGCAATGCCGGCCGCGTCGCTCTCCCCTCGCGTCTCATCTTCGCCGATGAGGCTATCCATCCTGGCCACGGCCATCAACGGCATGTATTCATTGGTCGAAACCGTGACCCGTCCGAAGAGGTCCCGTTGCTCCGCCGGCATGATGTCTTCCAGCACATGATCGCGCTCTGCCTTGATTTGCTTGGCATAATGCACCAGAACCGGATCTTTCGGCAGGTACAGCCATGCCCGTTGCGGTTTAGGCAAACCATCTTGCATTCGAACGAACCGGCCGACGACTTGCCGGAAGTACATTTCCGTAATCACGTTCGTCCCATAGACACCGACACGGAGTCGCGGAATGTCTACGCCCTCGCTCACCATGTTGACCGCCACCAGCCACTGTTGCTTTTTGTGATCGGCGAACTCTTCGATCGTGCGCGACGCCGCGGGATCGTCCGATACGGCAACGGCGGCCTTCGTGCCGACAATACGGCCGACAAGATCTGCGACCCACCGCGCATGCTCCTGATCCATGCACACGATCAATCCACCGGCATCCGGTTGCTCTTGCTTCCGAAGGCGGGTTAATTGAGCATGGGCATCGGCAATCACCGGCCCCAGCCAGGTTTCCTGAAGCAACGCCGTCTTCAGCCGTTCGCGCTGCCGATTGAATTTCAGTCCATCCTCAAATGTCGCCTGATGCTCGCGGCCATCGGACAACCAGCTGAGCTCGCCTTCGTAACTCGGAAAGACGATCGGCCGGCAGACGCTGTCGCGGATCGCGTCGGTATACCCATAGGCGAAATCCGCCTGGCTTTCTCCATTCTCATATCGAATAAACGGGATCGGATTGTTATCTGAACGAAACGGCGTGCCGGAGAGAATCAATCGAAACACCGCAGGGTCGAACGCTGAACGCAGCGCCTTCCCCCAGTTCTTGCCGTCGCCGGCGTGGTGGAGCTCGTCGAAGATGAGCAACGTCTTCTTGCTCTTGCATACCCGCTGGAAGCTCGCCGGAGCCAGACAGACTTGCTGATAGGTCACCACGGCGCCGTGATAATCCGATGCTTCTGCCGCCTGTTCATTGGTCAGAGTCGGATCAAGCTGCAACCCGATCTTCCCCGCGGCATCCGACCATTGCGTGCGAAGATGATTCGTCGGGCAGACGACCAGCACGCGGGCCGCAGCTTGTTTCGTCATAAATTCGTGCGCGACGCGCAGCGCAAAGCGCGTCTTTCCCGCGGCAGGAGTCGCCATCGCCAGAAAGTCTTTGGTCTGATTGGTACGGACCGCCGATAGAGCTCGCTGCTGCCAGTCGCGAAGGGGCGCAGTCCAGGAAGGCAAGCTCTTCATGACCGGTACGTCGTGCCGCTTCGGGGAAGGGAGATTAGTCCAGCCAATCCCGTTCCTGAAGTTTCTTCGGCAGATATTTCTTGGTGAGATACTGGAAGTCTTTATTGGCCAACGCGTCGAGTTCGTACTTCAATCCGCTCGTCAGCATCCGCTTGATCTCAGCCTGCCAGGCCGGCTTCTGAAACCACTGGTAGTTCATCAACTCTTTCGCGCGGGCGATGTCCTTTTCATTGAGCTTGATCCCGACATTTCGCGGCAGCTCGTACTGCTCCGGATCGGCACTCGATAAGCCCATGAACTTGGCCTTCGGAATCGCCATCCGCTGACTTTCAAAGGCGAGATTGATCGAGCCTTGTTTGATGACGGAATAGATGTAGTATCCCCACGGATCGTTGTCGACCAGGATATAGACCGGCAACCGGTGCTCCTCATGGAGCCGTCTCGCCAAACGCCGGACGCCACGCGGAGGCTGACCGTTTCCAGTCAGGAGGATGCAGTTATAACGCCGCCAGAACTTGTCCTCCGACAACCGGTTCCACTGCGTACCCTTTTCCACGAGCAATACAAAATCCGCCGTGCAGCGACGGATCTCCAGATACTCCGGCTCCACGATCGACGGCACCGAGTAGCCGCCTTTCCCGAGCTTCGAACAATCGACGCGATCGCCGTCATCGCCGAAGACCACCGGCCCGACGATGCTGCCGCTGTTCTCGGCACGCACATGCAGCTCCTCCCGCAGCGCGGCAAGGGAGACTTCCAGATCTTCAATCACCGGATCGGACTCATCCTGCGTATCGAAGGTATTCTCGTGCGAGTCTTTGATCGTATGTTTCGTGCGGTAGTAAATTTCCCGAAGCGAAGTCGTGAGATCAGCCCGCTGCAATTCAGAGAGGGCATCGGCCACCAGCACCGTCTGCATGAATTTCTTCGCCATGCCGACATTGAAAAACGACCGCTCTTGTTTCTTGCCGCCCATCTCGATCAGGCCCTTCCGTTCGTTGAAGGACACATTCGAGAGAGCCCGGATCGGAATCTGAAACGTCGGGTCTTTTGATCGCTCGGCCGATTGGACCACAATATCCGCCAGGCCGATGAGCTTCTTCTCGACCGGCGTGGTTTTCTTCGTCTTGGTCGTCATGATGTCCTATTTGGGTTTGCGCACTCTTGCGGTCCTCGCCGGCTTGAGAGACTTTCCATCTGATTTCTTCTTCGCTCCCGGCTCACCGGCAAAGAGCGCGATCTGATCCGCTTTCGTGGTTGTCTTCTTCGGCAACTTTTTCTCGCGTCTCTCCTTGGCGGTTTTCTCTTTCGAAACCGGCTCATCAACTGACGGTGTGTCGCCAAGCGAATCCGGCTCCGCCGTGGGCGCCGTTGTCGCCTGATCGGCTTCGACCTGAGTGGCCAATGCCGTCTCGCCCTCGACTCCCTCCGCTGTGACGATGATGGAGTGAGGCAGCCCTTCAGGTCCTGCGCCGGTCTTGCCCAGCGTCTCGTCGGTCTTCGCACCACCCGTCCGCGAGCTCGCAATTTTCTGAAGCTGCTCTTTCAACTTTTCTTTCGGCAGCTTGCCTCCCTTGAGCCGGTTGCACGCATCGACGACTTCTTCAATGTACAGTTCGAAGATATTCCGTCGCCGATATTCGCTCGCGGCTCGTTCGCGCCGACGAATAAAAAGACCCAATCGCCTGCCGCACTCGCGAAGCGCCAGGGTGATTTCCTTTTGGATCTCATCATAATCGGCGATCGCCTCTTTGGATTCACTCGTAAACGGCACCCACACCGACGCCATATGGACAAAGATCACCATCGGGCCACCCGGCAGCGCCCCGCGCGATTGGGTCAAGCCGTAGTTCTTCCATGTTGTGCTCAGGACAGCCTTGAACGTCGAACAGGCCGATTGTTGGTACAGTAACGGTACTCGATTCGCGTAACGGATCACGCGCGCGAGCTCCGAGTCTTCTTCTTCATGTTCGCCTTCGGCCTTCGGCATGGCCGGCTGCTGCGGCTTATTCTCATCCTGAGGTCTGTGTCCGTAGGCGAGCCCCGCCTCGATGATGAACGGATTGCCGCGATAGACCGCCGGTGGACGGCTGACCGCCGTGTAGAATTCGCCTTTGATTTGCTTATAGAGACCCGAGAGGATCGCTTTCTCGCCGATCGGTGAAATGCAGTTGGTCGGCGGCGCCATGATCTTTGTTTCTTGTAATGTCTTATACAGTGTCTCCGCCGCCGGCCCCTTCAGTTCGCGGGGTTTTGCGTCGGGCGAGACCTTCGCCGCTTTGCAGATTTCATCGGCCATCTGGGGGGACAGTCGGCAAAAATCGGCGGCGAGGAAGCCGGAGAGTTGGTGACTCTTCGTATCCTGCAACATCTTGAGCAGCATACCGAACTCGATGCCGTAGGGATGGGGCTTGATCTCACGCGGTTGCGGCGGCAGCTCATGATACGTCCTGGGATACTCTTTCGTCTCACCTTCCGGCGTCTGGTAGATCAGTTTCACGTGGGGATTCGCGATGGACGTCTGCTCCAGCCATTCATCGACCGAGGCGCGGCCCTTCTGATACTTCCCTTCGACTTCCAGCGTGACTTGGGTCCCGCGCGGCTGCTCCCAGTCGATCTGTTTGTTCTCGTGGACCAGCGGCTCGTTCTTTTTTGTATCGATTTGCACTTCGAAGAAATGCGCGGCGGCTTTGGGGCCGATGCGGGAAATAATCTTGACCGGCTTGCCAGTGGTCAGTTGTCCGTACATCCCGGCGGCCGAGATGCCGATCCCCTGTTGTCCCCGACTCATCCGCAATCGATGGAACTTGGACCCATAGAGCAGCTTCGCGAAGATTCTGGGAATCTGCTGACGGACAATGCCGGGTCCGTTATCGGTCACCGTGATGCGAAACCTGGTTGCCTGGCTTGGCGCAACCGGCTCGCCGTTCGGCACCACTTCAAGCCTCACCGTCACATCGGGAAGGATCCCGGCCTCCTCGCACGCGTCGAGCGCGTTGTCCACCGCTTCTTTGACGCAGGTCAGCAGTGCCTTGCGTGGATTGTCGAAGCCGAGCAGGTGCCGGTTCTTCGTAAAAAACTCAGAGACGGAGATTTCCCGCTGACGCGCCCCCATCTCGACCGCAGTGACGCGTTCCGCCGGCTTGGCGGCGGCTTTCTTGGTAGCGGCTGGTTCAGGATTTGCTCGCGGAGCGGAAGATTTCGATTCTGTCCCTGACGCGGATTCTTTCTTTTTTGCCATTCACCCTCTCATGAAACCAACGTTCACTGTTGGTACCATAAAACTTTCACGGAAACAATGGGAACCAGAAAAGGTTCTGGGAGTGGCGTGTAGGTATGTTCATATATGAAATGGAAGGATGATTAAGGTGGGAGGAGCACGCACCTAACCGAGGACGATTAGGTACGGCGGAGATCTTGGGAGGACTTTAGGCTTCCCAGTACAAGCTGGGCTTGCACACCATCCTCACGCTCGATCCCCTGATGAACCATATTCCCTCGGGGCGTTAACTCCTCCCACCCGTGTACGATAGGCTTCAATGATGAAGCAGTCAAGAAAACTAATATGTCGCCCGTCATCCGAGCGACTGCGGGCAACTGATGGTTGACAAAAACATGAGGGCATCCTCTTGACGTTTGAAATCATAACGTGCAGGGTGCTCACTCTTCAATTTTTGGAAGATGGGCGATGGCTCAAGCACTGACGAGTCAGGACGTACAACAGGCATGGTCGGCACTGGTGCAGGAAGTCCGCACCGCCGTATTGCTCACGATGCGAAATGGACGTCCGTTTGGATCGCACGCGCCCTATGTGTGTGGAGCGGATTGGACACGAATTTATCTCCATCTCAGCCGGCTGGCGCTCCATACGCAGCATTTGCTGGCTGATCCTCACGTGTCGCTGTTCATCGCCGAACCGGATGGACCGGGAAAAAATCCCCTCGCGTTAAGACGGATCAATCTTCAGGGACAAGCGGCACAGCTTTCACCCGATGCACCGTCGTATATGAAACTCAAGGAGCGATACCTGTCTCGGTTTCCCCAAGCCGAAATGATGTTCGGCTTCGGTGATTTTGCTCTGTGGGAATTGCGACTCGATGACGCGCATTTTGTGCTCGGCTTCGGTCAAGCCTTTGTGTCCACCGCCGTCAATCCAGCCAGATGGGTGCATCAAAAAGTGGAACGACTCTCTCCGATGAAAGACTGATCATCGGAGAGCAACATTGCTCTACAATACACGAGCCGTCTCACTCGACTCGTCCAACTTACAAGAAACCCGGTAGAGATGTGGCACGCGCTGCCGGTTTCAGGGAAAGAAGCGATGATTTATTCACCCGCTCTATCTCATCGGATGACCCGACTTTTCACGAGCATGATGTGTGTGTCGGCTCTCTGGTTCTCTACATCCTGTGACGCAAAAAGCCAGAACGGGACAACGACACATACCTTTGAACCTACTATGAAATCCATTGCACCACGATCCATTCCCTATGAAATCCTGATTAAGTTCAAGGAAGGGATTTCACAAGAGAGGATCGCGTCCATCCTGAAGGATAACCGGATCGACGTGATGGCTGAAATCCAACGTGGACGCCTCTATCATGCCAGAATTTTGGACGATCGGCCGGTTGAATCCGCGATCGCTCAACTGACTTCATATCAGGAGATCGAGTATGCAGAGCCCAATTATCGGTATGAAACGCAGAAGTAGTGTGACGAACATGGTGCTCTGTTTGGGCGTGACCGTCCTAGCAAACTCCGGCGTCGCATTGCCGTGGCTTCTGCCAGGAGATCGCTTGGTTCATGCAGAGCAGACACAGGCATCCGGCGGGATGACGGCATTATCACGGGACGCGCGCCAGCCGGGCCGATATGTACCGGGTGAGGTGCTCGTCAAGTTCAGGGATGAGGCATCCTCGTCAGAAATCCAATCTCCAAATCTCGTGGCGGGTGCCAAAGAAATCAAAGCGCTGTCCGTGAATGCAAGGAGAATTCACCAATACAAATTAGAAGGTGCCTTATCGGTCGACGAAGCGGTCTCGAAGTTCCGAAGTCATCCTGCCGTAGAGTATGCCGAACCGAACTATCTCTACCGGCTGCAAACCATCCCCAGCGATGCGCAGTTCGACACATTATGGGGGCTCCATAACACAGGGCAAGCTGTGAATGGAACAGTAGGAATGGCGGATGCCGACATCGATGCGCCGGAAGCCTGGGATATCAGCACGGGAAGTCCCAACGTGATTGTCGCCGTCATCGACACAGGTATTGCCTATGACCATCCGGATCTCGCGCCCAATATCTGGACGAATCCGGGAGAGATAGCCGGAAACGGCGTTGATGACGATGGAAATGGACTGACAGATGATGTGCATGGATGGGATTTTGACATGAACGACAGTGAACCGATGGACCCGGTCGATCTCACTCCCGGTGGCAATCCTGGACACGGGACTCATGTCGCAGGAACCATCGC
>JAICUC010000368.1 GCA_025936075.1 Nitrospira sp.
CTGGGATTGGAAAAATCGAAGGTGGGAAACGGACTGAAATGGGGGTTGATCACTGGATTATTACTGGGATGTCTGAATACCGTCGTGATTCTCTCGGTGTACCCGTCTCTCGGCTACGATATCACCTTCCTGAAACAAACACCCCATGGCCGGCTTCCGACCCTGCTCATGGTGCCGTGGTTCATCTGCGGCATTGCGCTGCTCGTCGAGCTCAACTTTCGCGGATTCATCTTGGGCCGTCTTGCCGAACTCGAATCGGCCTGGTGTGGAGCACATTTGAGCCGACGCCTTTCTCCCCTTGCGTTGATTACCAGCACACTCGCGTTTGCCTTCGATCCATTCATGGAGAATACGTTTCGCTATCTCCACTGGATTGCGTTGTGGGATGGATTCATCTGGGGAACCATCTGGCTGCGAACACGAAACCTTTGGATTACCATCGTTGCGCACGCGGTCGAAGTCCTCGTGATGTATAGTGCCGTCAAAGCGGCGATAGGATGACCTGTGATTCGTTGTTGCCGATGTAGAATGGCTTCATGAATCCTTCCTTTTCCAGTTATCTGATCAACGATGCATTCGGTGATCCCGGTGTCTACGTGGACATTCGCTGGTCGAAGCGAGCGCTGCTCTTTGATCTCGGGCACAACGACGGATTGGGACCGACCAGATTGCTCAGGGCGGAAGAAATCTTCGTCTCTCATACGCACATGGATCATTTCATCGGATTTGATACTGTTCTTCGTGTCGCGCTTGGGCGGGGGAAGATACTCAAATTGTTCGGACCTCCGGGGCTGATCGACAATGTCCATGGCAAACTGCGCGGCTATACCTGGAATCTCGTGGATGGTTATCCCCTCGTGATCGAAGTTCGGGAATTCCACGGAAGCGAGAGGCATCAGGTCAAGTTCCGCGCGAGTGATGGCTTCCAGCCGTCCGAACAAGCAATCCTTCCAGCTCCACCCACCAGTGGTCCTCTCTTCACCGTGCTGGAAGATCCGATGTTTACGGTCAAAGCCGTCACTTTAAATCATCGCATTCCCTCATTCGCCTACTCGCTGGAAGAGCAATTTCATATCAACGTCAGTAAACAGAAGTTGCATGCGGCTGGTCTACGGGTCGGCGCATGGCTCAAAGACGTGAAGCAACATATTTGGCAAGGTAAGCCGGACGATTTCCGTTTCACTGTGGCGCTCTACGATGAGCATCGACGCGAAGAGCAGGAATTTATGCTGGGAGAAGTGAAGGAACGGTTCTTGACGATCTCACGAGGGCAAAAGATCGTCTATGTCGTCGATGCGCGCTATGACAAAGAGAACGAAGCCATGATCGTCGCTCTGGCCCAAGGCGCAGATGTCTTCTATTGCGAGGCGCCGTATCTGGATGGTGATGCAGAAAAAGCATACGACCGGTATCATCTGACAGCGAGGCAAGCCGGACTCATGGCACGCAACGCTCAAGTCCGTGATCTCGCCGTGTTTCATTTTTCACCGCGCTATACCGGCCAGGGCGAGGCATTGGAAAGGGAAGCGTTAGAGGCGTTCCACGGAAGCGAGGAAGGAGGTTACGGGTGAACGATCTCGGCAAGTATGTGCTCTATTTTTTGCTGGGTGGATCAATCGTGAGCTTCTCCACCTATCTTGGCTCACAGGGCAAATCATTCCTGGCCGCCATGATCAGCACCTTTCCCGCCATCACCGGCGTGACATTTATCCTGCTCTATGCCGGCGGCGGCGGTGCGATGACTGTCGATTATGCCAAGAACTTGCTGTGGTTCGTCCCACCCTGGACCGTCTACGTCGTCGCCATGATCGTGGGCATCCCCCGTCTCGGCTTCTGGCCTGCGATGGTCGGATCACTTGCCTTGTATATGGGATGTATCGGGCTGGTAAAGATGGTGTTGCGATAGTTGCTCGAACGCGAGAATCATGGAATGTATTGAGCTGGCGGAACCCGTACTGCAGTAGATTCGCCATGCCCACCGAATCATTACTCCACCACTACTGCCGTCCCGTTCGCGCTGACCATCAACATACTGCTGTTGGTGCCGATGGTCTCATAATCGATATCGATGCCGACGATCGCATTGGCGCCCAAGTTCTTGGCCTGCTCTTCCATCTCTTCAAGCGCAATATTCTTTGCCTTCCGGAGTTCCTTTTCATAGGCCGCAGACCGCCCGCCGACAATATCTCGAATCGACGCGAAAAAATCCCGGAAGATATTCGCACCTAGGATCGCATCGCCGGACACCAGCCCAAGATACTTCACCGTCTTCTTGCCTTCGATATTGTTGGTCGTTGACAGAATCATGGACCCTCCTGGTTCAGTGTGCCTTATCCTCTCATCCTTTGAATGCAATCGCCAAGTCATGTACTGAATTGCCACTCAGTACCCGCTGGACCACGGCGGAAACCTATCAAAACATTGGCTACATTTTGGATTCACGGTCTATCCATGAGCGATACGGACACCCAACGGCGGATCGTTATGTACCCTACCACCTAGATCTCCTCGGGCTTTGACCGACTCATGGACAAAATCTCCAGAATTGATCGTTCGCTGCGGGTCTTTTATGGGATCGAAACTCTTGGACACGACGGCGTCCGCATTACACAGAGCCTCATGTTGCTTCAACTTGTCCCCGTCTATGGGAAGCCCCACTTCCTTGGCCCGCCGGAGCATCCAACAAAGGGCAATGTTTGACAGACCAGGACATTGACCACCACCAACATCTGAATGGACCCCACGAAACCACACCTCCTGGAGACGATCCCCGAGCGCTCCTTCTTTCCTAGGTTTTATCCGCGTGAGACAAAAATTTCCCCGCCGCTCATCCAGTGCCATCGCGTGGTAACAATGCTTGACGTTGTCGGGCAACGTGAGGTGCCAGCCGATATTCAGATCATTCCCTGGGAGGCCGAAACAGGCGACGACATCCCACAGGCCGAGAAATCGGACCTCAGCACCAGGCCGCTCCTCCTGCACTTGATTGGCAAAATGCAGAGCCAGCGCCGCCCTCGACTAAACCCGACAATGTCGATCGTCCGATCCCCTTCCGCAAAGTACTGGCGCAGTTGTTCAAGCGCTCTGGCGATTCGAAAAGGTCCTCCCACTCCTGCCACACCACCGAGAAGTTTTCCGATAAAGCCGATCCGCGTCCCGACTCCTTCCAAATAGAACACATTCATATCCAGGGGAAGGCATTTGCAGAACACCAGAACGTTCGTCTCCTTAGCTTTCTCGTCTTCGTCTGCATTCCACGTTCCATCAAAGGCATAGAGCGCCACAATGAGTCCCTCCTTTTTTCATGGTCAACGGTGTTTATCAGCCACCTTACATCACCGCGATGTCGGTCCGGGAGAGTTGCTGCGCAGCGACGAACTCGAGATCGCGGAGCGGGTGGCTCATCGGCTTGAACTCGGCGCC
>JAICUC010000015.1 GCA_025936075.1 Nitrospira sp.
GCCCCCCATACAATGGCAATAAGGTTGAGTTCCGTCAGGGTCACGCGTTGCAATGGGGGAAGGGTTGTATCCGTCTTTCCTGGCTGAAGCTCCTGAACGATGGGGGCAAATGGATCTCGGCGACCCGAAGGATCATATCCACCTCCCACTACTCCGTCTGGTACGGAAAGCTGGGGAGGCACCGGGGTATTTGAAATCGTTGATGGCGCTTCAATAACTTGCGGAGCTGTCCTTGGGATTTCCGGTACAGAAGACAGCTTGAGGGCATCTTGTCGCATCGGAGTCATCAGGCCAAGAAAAGACTCGGCCAGTGCATCGATGCTCCCCAAAAGAAGGATCCACGCGCATGCCACGCTGACACAGATTGTTAGCGAAGATTCTCTAGGCTTCTTTCTGATATTCAAGACGGGCATGGTGTCACGGTTTCGTTATTTTTCCACTTGAGCTATTTTAGGAACATTAGTGGGAGGAGATACTCCCAAAATCGGCTTTTCCTGAGGAGCCGCATATGCCACTAGGTCAAATGTCGTTTGCGATACGATTCGCCCTTGTTCAACCTTCGGGGATCCCATCTTAAGGCCAGACACCGTAATAATCCGGGGAAGTCGATTGATCCGATCAAAAAACAGTGCGGCGGTGTGATAGACCCCGGCTACTTCCACACTGACCGGCATCTTGACGAAGAGCTTCGATGCATCTTCGGCCTGGGCGCCTGGCTTCCACAGTTTGATATCGAGCCCTAATCGCACCCCAAGGTCAGACACCTGTTTCAGGAGCATGATCGCTTCCTCTTCCGGCGGGAGGCGTTCTTTCTTTTTTGCCAATTCAATTTAAAGCTGCTTGTTGGCAGCAACTAATTCATCGAGATGTTTCGCTTTGATCGTAAGCGTTTGGATTTCACTCTCGAGCTTGCCGTTTTCTGCCTCAAGCGCTGTGATGGTTGCCGACTTTGGTTCTGCAATATAGAAATAGAAACCGACAATCATGCTGCCGACGAGTAAAAATAGAAGCGCAGCCTTTTGCGAGGCTGGCACATTACGAAGCGCATCGAGGTTGAGCCGTTGCAATGCCATCATTAGCTCTTCAGACGAAATGCTAAACGAAATTGGTACAAATTAATCTTGTTCTCTATTGCAGCTTTACTCTCCTGCAGATTGATGCCGGTGAAATAATCCGTACGTCGCAGGTTATTCACGAATTCCACCACGTCGTCGTTTGTTAAGGCTTTCCCTTCCAACTCAACCGCATCGGATGCCACACCCAGCTTTGTAAGCCATACTTTAAGCGGCTCTAAACTCTGACTAACATGATCGAGAACCTTCACCGGGCCCATTCTGGATTGCTCGAGCTGGTCGATAATCCTGTTCTTGTCCTCAAGAAGCTTTCTCCGTTTTTCAAAATCCTGTACTTGCTTGACCTGTTCTTTCAGCTGCGCAACCTGCTTTTCTTTATCTCGCTTTTCCTCCTGCCGAGCGTCAAGCTCGCTATCCAATGCAGACGAATACCACCAGCACCCCGCGAGCGTAACCAGGATCATGCCGATGCCAAGCAGCACCTGTGCGCGTACGTCATACTGAGGCTTGGCCGCTCTTCCTTTTGGTCCACCGGGCAGGAGGTTAATCCGAATCATCTGTCCCCCACCGCTCTCAGCGCCAATCCGACACCGACGGCTGCCGAAGGGCCAAAATCCGCCAGTACGTCAGGCTCGATGTCACAACCTGTAATGTCAATCTCGGCGAAGGGGTCAGCCATTTCTACGGGAAGCTGCATCCTATCGGCGAGCTGCTGAATCAGTCCTTTTGCTCTGGCTACGCCACCACAGACTAGAACTCGACTGAGCTCAGCATTGGCCGCCGAGGTCTTGAAGTAATCCACCGTCCGAGCGATCTCGGACGCGACTTCCGCATTCACACTATCCATAACACCGCTGAGCGACATCCCGTCGGAATCGACTCCTCGGTCTTTTTTCTTACCTTCTTCAGCTTCTTCAAATGAGATCCCTATCTCGCGTTGAATCGCTTCGGTGTACCTATTCCCTCCCAGCGGGATATCACGTGTAAACAACGATGATCCGGCGCGGATGATATTCACGTTCATTACGCTCGCACCGAGATTCACCAGCGCCGTCGTCTCTTCCTGCGCCATCGGATAATTAATCGCGTGCATATTCTCCACTGCAAACGCATCCACATCCATGACCATTGGAATGAGTCCGGCAGCCTTGACAAGTTCGGTCAGTTCATTGATCTTGTCTTTCTTAGCGGCAACAAGAATAACCGGCATCTCTCCCTGCTGATCTTCTGACCCATCCGAAGGCAAGACATGAAAGTCGATGTTCACTTCGTTGATGTCGAAGGGGATGTACTGCTCCGCCGCCAATTTCACTTGTCCTTCCAACTCTTCGTCCGGCATGGGTGGTAGACTGATCTTTTTCACAATGACGGCGTGCCCGGAAATCGAAATGGCGACGTGCTTATTCTTGACATTGGCTTCCTCAAACAATTCTTGAATAGCCGAGACCACACGCCCTTCGTCCATGACCGTCCCATCTACAATCACTTCCGGCTCAAGCGGTTTCACACCGAACTTTTGGAGAAAGTACCGACCCTTACTTTCTTTGAGCTGAGCGACTTTGATGGCACTCGATCCGATATCGAGCCCCACTAACTGCCGACGGGGAGTCAGCATTGCAACAATATCGGTTTCCACAAGCTTTTTGAGTGAAGTCAACATGCGTTACCAGCCACTTTACATGACAGACTTGCGAGTACGAATAACTTTCTCAATTTCATCTACATTCTTTCTCGTATACAACCGCCAGTTCCTCCAATCTCGAGCTGGCTGGTTGATAACACCCTCCCGTTCCCATCGAAAGAGCGTCGCTTTGGAAATGTCGAACAAGTCGCATATCTGGTAGGCCTTGAATCCCGCTTCGCTTGATATATATTTAGGTTTTTTCACTGCAATTATTTTACTATTATAATGTCTTTTATAATGTCTTTGGTTTACTCACGAAACTAAGTATAGTCAATATGCTCTACCTGTCAAGAAAGCGACTGGAGTGGAGCCACGACAGAAAAACAACAGCTGTGATTCAGAACAACAGCTTACGCTTTGTCGATATCTCGGTGTTTGAGGCCGACTTCGTATCCCAATGAAGAGAGGCTTTCTCTAAGACGGCTAGCGACCGCCACCGACCGATGGCGTCCACCGGTACATCCGATACCGATGGTCAGATAACTACGCCTCTCTCGCTGGAAGAGCGGCAAGAGAAACTTCAGCAGGTCTTCGAGGTGCTTCATAAGTGAAACGGCGTCCGGATCTGTGAGAACGAAGGTTCGGACCAGCGGATCATCTCCTGAGAGGGGCTTGAGCTCAGGCACGAAAAATGGATTCTTAAGAAATCGTACATCAAACAATAAATCGATATCGTACGGAACCCCGAATTTGTATCCAAAGGTCATGAGCGAAATCGTGAGTCGTCTATCCGTGGGCTCGCGTAGGAATTGTTTTGCAAGCAACTCACCAAGCTCATGAACCGTCAGGTCGGACGTATCGATGATTCGATCAGCTCGGCGTCGGAGCTCGGCTACACGCTCCTTTTCGAATCGAATTCCATTCACGATGGGGAGATGCGGCAAAAGTGGGTGAGGACGCCTAGTCTCTGAAAATCGTCTAATCAATACCTCCTCACGAGCTTCAAGAAAAAGCACATGCACGACATGGCCGAGAGCTTTCACCCTCTCCAAGATACCGACGAAATCCGAAAAGAACGCTCGCTCCCTAATGTCAATCCCAAGAGCAACGTTGGCAATCTCGCTATGCTGCTGGTTACAGAGATCAACAAAGGTCGGAAGCAGAGCGGGGGGAAGATTATCAATGCAGAAATAGCCGGCATCCTCAAATGCCTTGAGTGCATAGGTTTTACCGGAACCGGACAACCCGCTGATAATGACTAGATTGAGCCGCGCCATGGGATCGTTATCGCTTCGGTGGGCATACCAGAGATACTCCTATTGGGAGTTCGCCATCAGCCTCAACCTCGATTCATCGACATGGAACGCGCTAACTCTATGGACACTCCATTGCGCCGACCCCTCTCAAGCACATTGAGTGTACTGAGCACCGAGACCGCGAGATTTCACGAGAGCCTCGCGTAGGAACGCGATCACAATCTCTTCGGCTTGATCGGCTTATGATTGACAAGGCGATCTTTCCATTTCCGAAACTGAGCATCCACACGGTCGACGAGGGCATCGATCGTGGCATACATCTCTGGAGTTGATGTCTTAGCTTGCACTCGTTTGCCACTGACAGCACCAGTGACTTCGGCCTTATGCTGAAGCTTCTCGACTCCTAATACGACTTGAAGCAATCCAACCTTCAACCCGTACCGATCCAGTCGACCGAATCGGGTTTCCACATAGCTTCTAAGCGCCGGCGTGATGTTCATGTGGCGACCTGTGATTCTCAGCTTCATCCCTACCTACCTCCAATTTGGACCTTGTTGGGTGCGAAGGAGCGGTGGTCAAAAAAAGCGTTTGCGTTGACTAGCGGATGAGATGTTCAACTCGGCCCGATATTTAGCCACAGTCCTCCTCGCGATAAGCACGCCCTGCTTACGAAGCCGGGCGGCAATTTCTTCGTCTTTCAAGGGACGCTTTGCATCCTCCTCAGCCACCATTGTCTTGATCATATCCCTAACTGAAACGGAGGAATGCATGCCGGAGGGCTCATCCGCTCGCTGAAGCCCAGCGTTGAAGAAGAACTTGAGTTCCAACATGCCCTGCGGACAATACATATATTTATTGGCCGTCACACGACTGATCGTCGATTCATGCATCCCAATATCTTCGGCTACTTGCTTGAGAACCAAGGGCTTGAGATATTGGACGCCATGGTCAAAAAATTGCTCTTGGAATTTGACGATGCTGGAAACCACTTTTACGATTGTCCGATTTCGTTGTTCGATGCTTCGGATAACCCACTGAGCAGCACGCAATTTTTCATCCATATACGCTTTGGTTTCCGGAGTTCCGCCCTGTCCGGAAGAAATAAGCTGTTTGTAATACGGGCTGATCCTCATGCGGGGGAGCCCATCGTCGTTTAACAGCACAACCCACTCCCCTTCATTCTTGACCACAAACACATCAGGCACGATAACGTAGTTTTGTTCATTGGCAAACGGCCTGCCCGGTTTTGGCTCGAGTTCTCCGATGATTTTAGTGGCTTGGAAGACTTCCTCGACTGTGACGCTCAGTGCTTTCGCGATCTTGGCATACTGTTTTTTTTCTAAGTCCTTCAAATGGTGCAAAACGATGCCTTCAATAACCGATCCTTTCAGCGCTCCAGGTGGCGACCCAAGTGACCCAAACGGATTACGACCTAAATGCCCGAGTTGCAGCAGAAGGCATTCGGGGAGATCTCTTGCGCCAACCCCGGTCGGATCAAAAGTTTGAATGTCTTTGAGCACAGATTCGACTTGAGGCTCCGTAAAACCGGTTCCGGCCACGACCTCAGCCAATGGAATGCGAAGATAGCCATCATCATCTAGATTGCCGATGATCAAGCGACCAAGCTCCTTTTCTCGATCGCCGAGCCCCGACAAGGACAACTGCCAGAGAAGATGCTCCTCAAGAGAGGTTGCCTTTGCCACTGTTTGCTCGTACGAAGGAAACTCGTCTTGTGTCGCGGAGTGTTCAGAATCGCCGCTCCGTCGATCTCTACCGAAGTATTCTTCCCACCCGGATGCGGAAAACTCCTCCGGCGATCCTTGTTCCTCACGCGTCTCAACTGTCGTGTCAGACCGATCCTGCCCTTCCAGTTCGGGAGGGGCATCAACCTTCTCCTCATTGACCAAAGACTCACCTTCGTCGACATCGGATTGAATTTCATCCAGCAAAGGGTTTTCCAGAAGATGCTGCGTGAGGCTCTGCTGTAGTTCAAGTCGAGACAACTGCAGCAGCTTGATCGCTTGCTGCAGTTGAGGCGTCATGATGAGCTTTTGTGAGAGTTGTGGAACTAAACGGAGTTTCATCGAGGCCTCGAGTATTCCTCTATAATTTGAACTGCTCGCCAAGATAAACGGCTCGAGCCGTTGCACTCTGTACAATAACTTCGGGAGGCCCTGCCTCCAAGATCAATCCTTCATTGATGACGTAGGCACGGTCAACGATTGAAAGCGTTTCCTGTACATTGTGATCAGTAATCAATATGCCGATCCCTTTTCCTTTCAACCGCGTGATAATCTGTTGGATATCTGCGACGGCTATTGGGTCGATCCCTGCAAATGGTTCATCCAACAGCATGAACGACGGTGTGGCAGCCAACGCACGCGTAATTTCCAAACGCCGGCGCTCTCCCCCCGAGAGGGCATAGGCCATACTCTTTCGTATATGGATGAGATC
This sequence comes from Nitrospira sp., assembly GCA_025936075.1. Lineage (GTDB taxonomy): Bacteria > Nitrospirota > Nitrospiria > Nitrospirales > Nitrospiraceae > Nitrospira_D. The sequence goes on from JAICUC010000015.1 coordinate 6,408, forward strand.
CAATTCCTTGAGCAAGGCATCCACCCGTTGGCTTCGTTCTTTTCGAGCATACCCCAGCATTTCAAGAATCGCCAAGACATTATGTTCTACCGAGAGCCGTCGAAAAACCGACGACTCCTGAGGCAGGTAACCGATTCCTCTACGCGCTCGTTTGTACATCGGCAGGTTGGTCACAGATTCTCCGATGAAGGTGATCTCCCCTTCATCGGGCTGGCACAAGCCGACCATCATGTCGAAGATTGTGGTCTTACCCGCTCCATTCGGACCGAGCAACCCCACCACCTCGCCAGCATACACCTCGACGGTGACACCCTTGACGACTTTGCGGCCACGGAAACTTTTTACTAATCCAGTAGCACGCAGACAATCTCCCCCCCGCCGTGCCACAATCGGCTCAACGAGATCGTCAGATTCTGCATGAGCACTCCGAGTCATTGCTGGCTCGCCCCCTCACCTTCAATGCGAACTTGTGAGCCTCCTTCTATCACGCTCCGCTCTTCTGCTAAAAAAATCGTAATCTGTTTACCGCTGACACGCGTTCCCTTTTCCCAAGCTACAGGATTGCCCGTCAACACAATCTTCTCACCATTAACGAAATATACGGCCTTTTGGCAAGTCGCGTTGCCGTTCTCATACTTGATTTTGACACGATGGACGTCGCCGATCGCCTCGACACGGCTCACGGAACGATTCGATATCGTCGATACCGTGTTATGCTCCTTAGGAGCCGGGGAATTCTGAACAGATTCATGTTGATCTGTTCCTCCGCCGGATGATTGCAGTGGATCAGAGTTTCGTGGAGTGAACAACACGATCATCTTATCCGAGTGGACGATGAGAGGGCCTCTGGTCAGCACAACTGTTTCCTCAAAAACCGCCTGGCTGTCTTGGTTCCGTACCGTCATTTTTTTGGACGTGATGGTGGTCGGGACACCGGACGCCTCCATGCTCCTCTTCAGGTTCACAGATTCGGTTGAAGGAGCCGCCGACGTGGATCCGATAAAGACGACACTAAGAAGAAGGAGCCAGATCCACATGTACATTCTGCAGAACCTCAAATTCTTCGGATTCCATTCGCCCAAGCAATCCTTGTCCCTTCACCTCCAGCCCATGCCCCACCATCCGCACAGGATCTTCCGTCCGAATTTCCCGTGTTTGGTCCGTCCATACTAAGTGGTTGGTATAAATCGTATAGCCGCTTCGAGTTTCCACAACAATGGGGGTTTGGCGATTCATCAACCTGAAATTCTTGGTCGCAGTATCCAACGTTCCCTCTTCCCCGTGCACGGTCACCTCATCTCCTCCTGTGCCGTAGAAGGTGAAGGCAACATCATGCAATACGGCGCGCTTATCGTGCTCAAATAGTCTGGCCTGTTTAGCCTGCACCTGCCACTGGACGACATCACCTTTCGACTGAGTAAAGATGAACTCCTCGATCTTGGCATCCGCCTGTTCAATCGACTCTTGAGCGAGGGGCCGGCTACTCGGCGCTGAATCTGCATTTCTGAAGAGAAGATAGCCGAGAAATGTGGCTAACAGCACGCTCAAGGTGAGAAGAATCCGTCTCGCGACAAGCCCCCACATGCTCTAGCAATTCTCCCGAAGTAGACGCATAAAAACTCCTGGCATGATCGTAGCATGCACGACCTATCAAGTAAACGTCCTCAGGGAAGTTGAAAACAAAAAGACTCCCATGTGTTGGCACACGGGAGTCTTCAGATTGGCAGCTGAATATTCGCGACTAAAGAACTATCCCGATGTTCCGGCCTCGGTGGGCACGGACTGAGTAAGGCGAGCATCGGGCTTTTTCTTGGTGGTCAATTCCTGACGAGAAACTAACTCAATAGCAACCATTTCAGCCGCATCGCCAATGCGGCGGCGAGTTTTGACGATCCTGGTGTACCCCCCGGATCGATCTTTAAATCGTGCCGCCACATCGCTAAACAACTTAGACACAACGGCCTTGCTGCGAAGAAATCCTAAGGCTCGTCTGCGAGCAGGCAACGTACCTTCCTTGCCAAGAGTGATCATGCGGTCGGTAAACCCTCGTATCTCTTTAGCCTTGGCTCCTGTGGTCTCAATACGCTCTTGGTCTAACAAGGAGGTCACTAAGTTCCGAAACAACGCTCCACGATGCTTCGTCTGCCGCCCTAGCTGCCGCCCTTTTTTTCTATGTCGCACGGTAGTCCTCTTGATTGGAAAACATCATTCAGGTTTTGGGCTTCCATTGTGTGGAGACGCAGCGTCTATCTTTGTGCCTAGCGAAAGCCCCATCTCAGAAAGAATCTCTTTAATCTCGTTGAGCGACTTCTTCCCGAAGTTCTTTGTTCTGAGCATCTCACCTTCCGACTTTTGCACAAGGTCGGCGATTGTTTTGATATTCGCGTTCTTTAGGCAATTGGCCGCGCGAACGGATAACTCCAACTCATTCACGCTACGAGAGAGATTCTTATTCACTTCCCGCTGAGATTCCTCATAGCCTGCTTCGCTCTTCCCTTCGTTGCGTTCTTCAGGATTGATAAAAATATCCAAATGTTCACGCAGAATCCCGGCCCCCGTAGAAAGAGCGTCGCGAGGACTGATAGTACCGTCGGTCCAGATCTCCATCGTCAATTTGTCATAGTCGGTCATACGGCCGACTCGCGCATTCTCGACCTGGAAATTGACTCTCCTGATCGGAGAGAAGATGGAATCAATGGCAATCACCCCGATTGGCAATCCCTCTTCTTTGTTACGCTCGGCCGGCACATAACCACGGCCGTGTTTCACCGTCATCTCGATGTCCAAGGTCGCATCCTTGTCGAGTGTGGCAATATGCAAATCAGGCGTCAGAATCGTCACGTCGCCATCGTGAAGAATGTCCGCTCCCTTTGCCTCTCCAGGCCCCTTCTTTTTCAACCGGATCGTTTTCGGTTTATCCGTGTGGAGCGCCAGCCGCAAGCTTTTGATATTCAGAATAATTGCCGTGACATCCTCCGTCACCCCAGAAATCGTCGAAAACTCGTGTACAACCCCTTCAATCTTCACGGTGGTCACCGCCGCCCCCGTGAGCGACGACAGCAAAATGCGACGGAGGGCATTACCGATCGTGGTGCCAAACCCCCGTTCAAACGCTTCCGTGGTAAACCGCCCAAATGTGGGAGAATGTGCATCCTTGTCGACTTCCACCCGCATTGGGATTTGAAAGTCTTTCATCGCTTTGATCATGACCCACCCTCCATACCATCGAGTGACTAAGGCATCGGCAGATAACGCCAATGTCGAAAGAACCCATCTCAGAATGGCGGACTATCGTGAATACAACTCCACCACCATCTGTTCATTGACCGGCAACACGATCTGCTCCTTGGCTGGCAATGCGCGCACGACGCCCTTGAACGCTCCTTTATCAAGCTCAAGCCAATCAGGAATACCTCGACTATCAACCGATTCCAATGCGGCCTGTATTGCAGCCAAGTCCCGACTTCGTTCACGAATTTCGATCACATCTCCCGGTTTCACCAGTGCCCCAGCCACCGTGATCTTCTTACCGTTGACCGTGAAATGACCATGACTCACCATCTGACGAGCTTGTTTGCGCGACGCTCCGAACCCCAAGCGATATGCGACATTGTCCAAGCGACATTCGAGCAAACGCAACAAGGCATCGCCCGTGACGCCGGTCTGCCGTTCGGCACGTTCGAAGACGCCGCGGAATTGGCGTTCCTGCAGTCCATAGATTCGGCGCAGCTTCTGTTTTTCGCGCAACTGCAGACTATAGTCAGAGGTTCGCTGCCGCCCCTGTCCATGCTGACCAGGCGGATAACTCCTGCGTTCCACGGCGCATTTCTCCGTCATACAGCGCGTGCCCTTGAGAAAAAGCTTCTCACCTTCTCGCCGACACAATCGACAAACTGGACCACGATACTTTGCCACTGCTTCCTCCTCGAAAAATAACTTACTGATTCATTGAAACAGGTCGTGCGATTTCACTCAAACACGCTTATCGTCCATACATGGCGTCACACACGTCGCCGTTTGGGAGGGCGACACCCATTATGAGGAATTGGTGTGACGTCGCGAATCAAATTGATCCGCAAACCCGCTCCTTGAAGTGAACGGATCGCTGATTCTCGACCCGAGCCCGGTCCATTCACATACACATCGACTTGCCGCATCCCGCTTTCCATGGCTTTTCGCGCGGCAGCCTCACCTGCCCGCTGGGCAGCAAAAGGAGTGCTCTTCCTCGATCCTTTAAATCCTTGATTGCCTGCGCTTGCCCACACCACCGTGTTTCCGCTCATATCAGTGATGGTCACAATCGTATTGTTGAATGACGCTTGAACATGTGCGACTCCACTCTGAACAATCCGACGTTCTTTCTTTTTCCCTTTTTTGACGCTCATGCGAACTCCTCCGGCTGTTTCTGAAAACTAGGCGCTTGAGGCCCCTTTGGTCACCGTGGGTCTCGGCTTGCTACTGACGCCTGCGCGCCGTCCTTTACGCGTGCGAGCATTGGTCTTGGTTCGTTGTCCGCGAACGGGAAGGCCTTTGCGATGGCGCAATCCTCGATAGGACCCCGTATCAATCAGCCGCTTGATATTCAACGACACTTCTTTCCGTAGGTCTCCTTCGACCCGATAATCGCGCTCAATGATTTCACGCAATTTGACGATCTTATCTTCGCTCAGGTCCTTGACACGGACCGCTCCATCAATTCCCGCTTCATTGAGAATCTTCTGAGCCGATATGCGTCCGATTCCATAGATGTAGCTCAATCCGATATCCGTTCGTTTATTCCGTGGCAAATCGATGCCGGCAATACGTGCCATTCCCCCTCCAATTCTGCGTGCTGAGTTCTAGGTGATGAGATGTTTTCTCATTGGATAATCTGTAATGCGGACTCAGAACTCAGCATTCATCGCTCGACACTCACTATTATCCTTGTCGCTGCTTATGACGTGGGTTTTTGCATAGAATCCGCACGACCCCTCGACGGCGCACAACTTTGCATTTGGCACATATGGGCTTCACTGATGATTTGACCTTCATAACAATTCGCCACTCCCGTTACTTACTTAAAACGATAGGTAATTCGGCCCCTGGTCAAATCGTATGGCGACATTTCCACCGTGACCTTATCGCCGGGGAGGATACGGATAAAATGCATCCGCATTTTCCCCGAGATATGAGCCAATATGACATGGCCATTATCAAGCTTGACCCGAAACATGGCGTTAGGAAGCGTCTCCGCCACCGAGCCTTGAACTTCAATAATGTCTTCTTTTGCCACGTCCTTCTGTATTCTTTCCTGGCAAATTAAATCTATGCCTTCTCCAATTGACTCAAAATACAGGGCGCTCCGCTGGGTTGGACGGCGATCGTATGCTCAAAATGAGCAGATAGGCTGCCATCTACTGTAACCGCGGTCCACCGATCCTCAAGAACACGAACGGCACTCCGACCCATGTTCACCATTGGTTCGATCGCCAAAACCATACCTGGTTGCAATCGAGGTCCCTGACCCGGCTTCCCATAGTTGGGAATTTGAGGTTCTTCATGCAATTGCCGGCCAATCCCATGGCCCACAAATTCGGTGACAACTGAGAAGCCGGCCGATTCAGCATGTTGTTGCACAGCGTTCGAGATATCTGTCAAACGGTTGCCGACTATAGCCTGTTTGATCCCAAGATAGAGCGCCTCTTCCGTTACCTGAATCAATTTTGCCGTCTCATCCGAGATCCGACCGACCGCCACTGTTACAGCTGAATCCCCGTAGAACCCACCCACAATAGCACCGAGATCCAGCCCGATGATATCCCCTTCCTTCAGCTTTCGCTTCGAGGGGATACCATGAACAACCTGCTCGTTCACGGAAGCACAGAGAGTTCTGGGATAATTCCGGTAGCCTTTGAACGCCGGAACCGCTCCTCTGGACCGTATCGCCTCCTCGGCAATACGGTCCAGCTCTTCCGTACTGATACCAGGACAGACCGCTTTCTTCACAATCGCGAGCGCTTCAGCCACCACTCTTGACGCCTCTGCCATCACTACAATCTCGGCGGGCGTTTTCAGAATGATCATACTGTCTGAGGTATCGCGAGCGCTTTCACGAGGTTGCGGTATACCGTTTCAACCGGCTCGGCACCGTTAAGATGCGACAACAAATGCTTTTTCTCATAAAAGTCGATCAACGGCGCTGTCTGCTCTTCATACACACGGAGACGCGTCTCTATCGCTTCCGGCTGATCGTCGCTTCGCTGAACCAGGGTTTCTCCGCAGCGCTCACAGACACTGCCGGTCTTGGATGGAGCGAACTCCACATGATAGGTTGCCTGACACTTTGGACAGCTCCGGCGCCCGCTCAACCGCTTCACGATTTCCTCTCGAGAGACTCTGAAATTAATCACTCGATCCAGCTGAAGACCTCGCTCGACGAGCACCTTCGCAAGCGCTTCCGCCTGAGGAACCGTCCTCGGAAACCCATCGAGAATAAATCCATTAGCATGTGAAGGATCAGTCAGCTTCTCCCGTACCAGTCCTATGACGACTGAATCTGGGACCAACTTTCCCTGATCCATATGCTCTTTAGCTTCAAGACCCAGGGTCGTCTTATTCCGGACCGCCTCCCGAAGCAAATCACCGGTCGAAATCTTACGAATGCGATACTGAGCGGCGACTTTGTCAGCTTGAGTGCCTTTCCCCACACCCGGAGCACCGAGAAATATAAGCCGCATGATCTAACCACTTCTCCCGCGCAACGGAGCCATGCCCTTGCCTAAGAATCCTTCGTAATTCCGCATCAACATATGAGATTCAATTTGCTGAGCCGTATCCAGGCCCACACCAATGACAATCAGCAGGGAGGTGCCTCCGAAATAAAATGGTACATTCAGCTTATAAATCAGCAATTCAGGAATCACACAGACAATGGCCAGATAGATGGCGCCCGCAAATGTAATCTTCGTGAGGACATTGTAGATATAGTCAGAGGTTCGTTGACCAGGCCTGATGCCAGGAATAAAACCGCCGTACTTTTTCATGTTGTCGGCCATATCGACGGGATTAAGGACGACTGCGGTGTAGAAAAAACAGAAGAAGATGATGAGCCCCACATACATCAATGTGTAGAGCAGCGACCCCGGAGCCAGCTGCGCCCCGATTGATTTCACCCATGGCGTCTCAAAAAATCCTGCAATGGTCGCAGGGAACGCGATGATCGATGAGGCAAATATGGGAGGAATGACCCCGGCCGTATTGATCTTCAACGGAATGTGCGTGCTCTGCCCTCCATAAACCCGTCGTCCGATCACCCGCTTTGCATACTGCACCGGAATTTTTCTCCGTCCGCTTTCCAGAAAAACAATTGCGGCGACAACGCCCACCATCAAGAGAGCCAATGCAATCAATAGGAAGGCATTGAGCTGACCGATTTCATATAGATTGTAGGTCTGTGCCACGGCCGCAGGCAGCCTGGCGACAATACCGGCAAAAATGATCAAAGAGATTCCATTGCCGATTCCTCGCTCAGTGATCTGTTCACCAAGCCACATCAGAAAACCTGTGCCGGCCGTCAGCGTGATGACCGTCATGAGGCGGAACCCCCATCCGGCATTCAGCACGAACGCTCCCTGATTCATTTGTTCCAACCCAACCGCTATTCCAAACCCCTGGATCAAGGCAATACCGATCGTCCCGAACCTGGTATACTGAATGATTTTCTTTCGACCCCGTTCACCCTCCTTGGCCAATTTGGTCAAATGCGGGATGACGACCGTCAATAATTGGAGAATGATCGATGCGCTGATGTATGGCATGATACCCAGCGCGAAGATCGTCAGGCGGGATAATGACCCGCCTGAGAAAATGTCGAGGAACCCCAGCAAGGCTCCCCCCTGTTTCTGCAAAAACTCAGAGAGGGCTTCACCGTTGATACCGGGAGTCGGGATGTGAGACCCGATCCGATACACCACAAGCATTCCGAGCGTGAAGAGTACACGAGTACGCAGCTCGGGAATCTTGAAAATATTCTGAAAACTGGTCAGGAGCCGTTCAAGCACCGCCGATGACCTCGACTCGCCCTCCGGCCGCTTGGATCTTTGCTTCAGCCGATTTACTGAACTTATGTGCCTGAACTACGAGCGATTTCCTCAACTCACCATTGCCGAGAATTTTAATCGGCAGTTTTTTTCGCTTCACTAATCCAGCATCTACCATAGCTTGCGGCGTGACCGTCTCATTGCCGGTCCACCGCTCAAAACTCTTAATGTTGACGATGGCATATTCAGTCCGTGAGGGGTTGGTAAATCCAAACTTAGGCAATCGGCGCACCAATGGCATTTGCCCACCCTCAAATCCGGGACGCTTACCGCCCCCAGATCGAGCCAACAGTCCCTTGTGACCTTTGGTAGCGGTTTTCCCGTGACCGGACCCAGGCCCTCGTCCGATACGTTTTCGTCTCTTCTTTGCACCTTGTGCGGGAGCCAAATCATGGAGGTTCATGGCTTTCCAACCTCTAGCAGGTAGCCTACCTTATGGATCATTCCGCGCACCTGGGGCGTATCGGGATGGATAACCGTCTGTCGAATACGCCGAAGGCCCAGACCACGCAATACAAGGCGATGTCGTTCTGGTGTTCCAATGGGGCTACGTCGCAATGTCACGCGCACACTTTGAACACCATGCTCGGGAGCCCTTGATGTCTTTGTTGAACCCATCAAACTGTAGCCCTTTCTTGCCCTTCGACGGTTGTTTGCCGACGGAAGCGAAGAACATCATCCAAATTTCTCAATTGAGTGAGCCCGTCCAGCGTTGCACGAACCGTATTAAAGGGGTTCCCACGTCCTAATGTTTTTGCGATGACGTTATGCGCACCGACCAGCTCCACCACGGCACGAACCGCCCCCCCGGCAATGATTCCGGTGCCGTCGACAGCCGGCTTGAGCAACACATGCTCTGCCCCAAACAAACCATGCACTTCATGGGGAATGGTTCCTCCCTTCAGCGGGACGTGGACGAGGTGTTTCTTGGCTTGTTCGACCGCCTTTGAAATCGCAACCGGAACCTCAGCGGCTTTTCCTTTCCCTATCCCAACCCACCCATGACCATCACCCACCACAACGAGCGCACAGAAGTTGAAGCGCTTTCCACCTTTTACAACTTTTGCGACACGATTGATAAATACGACCTTGTCCTTCAGGCTTAACTCATCGGGATTGACTCGCACGCTCTTACCCCTCAGTCCTAGGTTCAGTTACGGTTCGGCGGAGGCCACACGCTTTTTTGCCCGCCCTTGCCTCCAGTTTAATCTAGAATTGCAAGCCCCCTTCACGCGACGCATCTGCAAGCGCCTTGATTCGGCCGTGGTACATCCGGCCGCCTCGATCAAAAACCACAGTGCTCACCTTGGCGGCCTTGGCACGATCGGCAATCAATTTCCCTACCGCCTTGGCCGCTTCAATTCCACCGGTTGACTTGAGAGACTTATGCAATGATTTATCCAGTGATGACGCCGCTGCCAGAGTAGTGCCTCGTATATCATCGATAATCTGAGCATAAATATGGGCCGCGCTTCTAAATACATTCAGGCGGGGCCGTTCTCCCGTGCCCAGAATCACACGCCTCACCCGCCGGCGTCGTCTGTCAAGCTGTCGAACTTTATCTGCAGCATTCATGGTCATCCCTATTTCCCGGTCTTGCCTTCTTTCTTGCGCAATGTCTCGCCCGCGTAGCGAACACCCTTTTGTTTATAGACATCCGGCGGCTTAATGGCTCGCAGATCAGCCGCCACCTGACCCACCAAGCGCTTATCAATCCCCTTGATATTGATGAGCGTCTGCTTGTCCACTTTCACATCGATACCCGTCGGCACCTCATAGATCACCGGATTGATATAGCCCACATTGAAACTTAATGTCCGACCCTGAATTTGCGTCTTGTAACCCACTCCGGTGATTTCAAGCGAACGTTCGTACCCCTTAGTCACCCCGTGGATCATGTTGCTCAATTCCGCACGTGTCAACCCGTGCAACGCTCTCAGCTTACGATCATCGCTCGAACGCTCGACAACGACACGACCACCATTGATGGCAACGTCTACCCCTTGCATGAGCGACCAATCCAGTTTACCTAATGGGCCTTTGACGGACACGGTTGATCCGCCAACTTTGACTTCTACTCCACTCGGAATTGCAATCGGCTTTTTTCCAATGCGGGACATGGTCTGTTATACCTTTTACTCGAGATCGAAATGATTCATTTGCCTACCATACCGAGCAGAGCACCTCACCCCCAAGGCGACTCTTACGAGATTCTTGGTCGGTCATGATCCCTTTTGAGGTAGAAAGGATGGACACACCGATCCCATTACGGACTTTCTTGATATCCTGACTGCCGACATAGACTCGCCGTCCCGGTTTACTGACACGCTCCAGCCCGGTGATCATAGGCTGTCCCTCGCCCACATATCGAAGACGCACAGTAAGAATTGGATGTCCATCATGAACTCCATCCTCAATGGCATCAACATAGCCTTCCTTCCTCAAAATCTCCAAAATAGCACGCTTCAGCTTTGAGGTAGGAACCGTGACTGTCTCAAAACGGCGTTGAGCGCCATTCTTTAAACGAACCAAAAGATCGCCGATTGGATCGGTAACCATGCTATATCCTTCTATCCTCCATTGGCCGTCACCGCCGTGAGAACACCAGCTACCAGCTAGATTTTCGCACTCCGGGAATCTCTCCGCGGAGGCTCATCACTCGAAAACAAATTCGGCACATCCGGAACCGACTGAGATACCCGCGAACTCGACCACAGACCCCACACCGATGATAGTCTCGCGTGGAGAATTTCTGCTTCGTTGCCGCCTTATTTCTCAGTGCCAATCGTGACACACGCACTCCTTCCGTTCAAAACAGACACCGCTAATTCATGCCGCTCTCAGGCTCGGAACGGCATACCCAGGTGCTTCAAAAGGGCTTTCCCTTCATCGTTCGTCCTAGCCGTTGTGACAACCGTAATATCCATCCCATGGATCGAGGCGACTTCATCGTACTTGATTTCAGGGAAGATGAGTTGCTCTTTCAAGCCAAGCGTATAGTTTCCCCGACCATCGAAGGCCTTCGGAGAGACGCCGCGGAAGTCTCGTATTCGGGGAAGCGCCAACGTGACCAGCCGATCGAAAAATTCATACATCCGTCGGCTACGGAGCGTGACCTTCGTACCAATAGGCAGTCCTTGCCTGAGTTTGAATCCGGCGATGGCTTTTTTAGCGCGAGTGACGACCGGTTTTTGACCGGTGATCATCCCCAATTCCGACACTGCACTCTCCAAGAGCTTCACATTCTGAATTGCCTCACCCATTCCGACGTTGAGGACTACACGCTCAAGCTTGGGAACCTGCATCGCGTTCTTATACCCAAACTCCTTCATCAGTGCGGGAATTACCTGCTGCTCATACCTGTCGCGAAGTCGCGGTCTGAACTTCGACTCCTCGCTGCCCTGATCTAATTGCGGGGCAGACTCTTTCTTCGGCGATTTTCGCTCAGACGGTTTATTGGATCGGTTTTTCGGTTCCTTGGCCATTACATAACCTATTCCACAGTCTCGTTGGATTTCTTACTGAAGCGCACTCGCCGCCCGTCTTCCAAAACCCGGATCCCTATCCGGGTAGGCTTCCGTGTGACCGGGCAGAAAAACATGACGTTGGAAATCTGAAGAGGTGCCTCTCGTTCAAGAATTCCCCCCTGCTTAGCCTTTTGATTCGGCTTTGTGTGTCGCTTGATGACATTCAGCTTCTCCACAACCACTTTCCCGGCATGCAGGTCGATCGACAGGACCTTTCCGGTCTTGCCTCGTTCCCGACCAGAAACCACAACGACAGTGTCCCCTTTACGAATTTTGCTCTTTCGGAGTGCTTCCACGATGTCCCTCGTTCGTCCTGCTCCTACAAAACTTCAGGTGCCAAAGAAATGATCTTCATGAATTTCTTCCAGCGAAGCTCGCGGGCAACGGGACCGAAGATACGTGTTCCAATCGGCTCGCCCTCTTTGTTGATTAAGACACACGCATTTCGATCAAACTTAATGTAGGACCCATCTTCCCGACGAACCTCCTTGGTCGTTCGGACAATGACGGCCCGACTCACATCCCCCTTCTTCACGCTCGCCTGAGGGATCGCCTCCTTGACCGCCACCACCACGACATCGCCCAGCGACGCATAGCGCCGTCTCGTCCCTCCGAAAACATGAAAACACATGGCCTGTTTCGCGCCCGAATTATCGGCCACATCCATATATGTATAATTCTGAATCATCGCTATATTCCTACGCGCAACGACAAACGGAGGACCATAAGAAAAATAGTTTTTTACTTTTCGGGTTGACCTTTTTCCATGACTTGAACAACGCGCCAGTTCTTTTCCTTGCTCAGAGGTCTGGCTTGCACGAGTTTGACCCGATCTCCCACTTTACACACGCCACTTTCATCGTGAGCCTTCAGTCTTGTCACCCGCCTCAGAACCTTCTTATAGACTGGATGAACGACCGACCTCGAGACCACGACGACGACCGTCTTTTGCATCTTGTTACTGACGACATCGCCATACCAATGGCGACGCTTTACCACCTCAGCCATAGCGTCCTTTACCTTTTAGCCCCCCTCTGCTCGGGCCTTCACTTGTTGAAGAACTGTTTTCACCCGTGCAATATCCCGCTTCGTCTTCCGGATTTGCATGGGATTCTCAAGACGCCCGGTGCCGAACTGAAAACGTAGATTAAACAGCTCTTGCACTAATTGTTTTTCTTTGTCTATCAGTTCACCCGCCCCCAGCTGCTGGAGCTCTTTGACGTCCAACGCCATATCTCTTGTCCCTCGTTATATCCTCAAGAACTTACTCAAACTCGCCGCGGACGACCAATTTCGTGGCGATCGGCAACTTATGCGAAGCAAGACGAAACGCCTCTCGAGCGACTTCAGAAGTGACCCCATCCATCTCGTAAAGAATCCTGCCTGGCTTCACGACAGCAACCCAGTACTCAGGGTTGCCCTTTCCTTTGCCCATTCGAGTTTCGGCCGGTTTTTTAGTGATCGGCTTATCGGGGAAAATGCGTGTCCACACTTGCCCTCCCCGTTTCACATACCGAGTAATAGCAATACGCGCGGCCTCAATTTGTCGGCTGGTGACCCACCCTGGTTCCAGTGCCTTCAGACCAAACTCCCCTAGTGTAATCTGCCCTCCGCGATAGGCCTTACCCGTCATCCGGCCTTTTTGCATCTTCCTGAATTTGACTTTCTTAGGCGCTAACACAGCTCGATCTCCTCACCCAAACCGTCGATCTAAAGATGATTCTGCCTTGATAGGCTGAACAGGAAGAAGCTCCCCTTTATAGATCCAAGTCTTCACCCCAATCTGACCCATCGTCGTGTGCGCTTCGGCGAATCCATAATCAATTTCGGCACGGAGCGTGTGCAGCGGCACACGCCCTTCTCGATACCACTCCGTCCTGGCGATTTCGGCACCACCCAGGCGACCGGCCACCATGATCTTGATACCTTGAGCACCAAGCCTCAGGGCAGACTGAACGCTTCGTTTCATGGCTCTCCGAAAAGCCACACGTTTCTCGAGCTGAGTCGCGACATTTTCGCTCACCAGCTGTGCATCAAGCTCAGGTTTCTTGATTTCCTTGACCGTGATGTAGACTTGTCCTCCGTACTGTTTTTCAAGATCGGCCTTCAACTTATCGACTTCAGCCCCCTTGCGCCCGATGATGATGCCGGGACGAGCCGTATGAATGATCACCCTGGTTTGATCGCCGGAACGTTCAATTTCAACTTTCGATACACCGGCATGATACAGCCGCGCTTTGACCATTTTTCTAATCTTGACGTCTTGATGGAGCAGCTTGGCGTAATCTTTTCCGGCATACCAGCGAGAACTCCAGGTATAGTTGTAGCCCAGTCGATAACCGATTGGATGTGTTTTTTGACCCATGCGTTGTATGCCTCAATAAAGCGAAATGAGCTATTTCCTCTTGCCCTGAACTTCCGGTGCGGCCACGACGACCGTAATGTGACTCGTGCGTTTTTGAATGGCATTGGCCCGCCCCATAGACCTCGCACGCACACGTTTATATGTTGGACCGCAATCGACAAACGCCTTGGAGATCACCATGGAGTCACTATCGCCCAACTCTTTCAGTTCAGCATTAGCCACAGCAGAACGAACGATTTTTTCGACCACACGCGCAGCATGACGAGGCGTGTGCTTCAAAATGGCCAGAGCCATCGGTACTTGCCTTCCGCGAATCATATCGATCACCGGCTTGGCTTTGCGCGGCGCAACACGAACAAACCTTAAAATTGCATGTGCTTCAGTCATTTTTCAAACCCTGTTCTCAATCAACTTTTCGTGATCGAGAGCCCCACGCTTGGCGTCCAAGCTTGGTAGCTTCCTACTAACTTTAACTACTTCAGGGCGACGGCTTTTTCAGTCCTGGCCTGCCCATGCCCTTTAAAAAACCGAGTTGGTGCAAACTCACCCAGTTTATGACCGACCATGTTCTCGGTCACAAACACGGGGATGAATTTCTTCCCGTTATGAACCGCAAACGTATGCCCGATCATGTCAGGAACGACGGTCGATCGCCGCGACCACGTTTTGATCAACTTGCGGTCCTTCGTCTCATTCAACCGTTCGATCTTTTTAAGAAGATGACCGTCGACAAATGCTCCCTTACTTACCGATCTAGGCATTGCGCACCCCTGACTTACGTCGAGCAATAATGAACTTGTCCGTCTTCTTATTCTGCCTGGTCTTATAGCCCTTGGTTGGAAGACCCCATGGAGATACTGGGTGCGGGTTCCCTTGCCCCGACTTTCCTTCGCCACCGCCATGAGGATGATCAACAGGGTTCATCACGACCCCCCGCACATGCGGTCTTTTTCCTTTCCAACGACTCCGCCCCGCCTTCCCAACACTGACGTTCTCATGATCAACGTTCCCAACCTGCCCGACGGTCGCCATACAAGCTCCCAAGATTCTGCGCATTTCCCCGGACTTCAGACGCACCTGCACATAATCGCCGTCACGCCCCATGACCTGCGCGAACCCGCCGGCACTTCGAATCAACTGACCTCCCTTACCAACCTTCAATTCAAGATTGTGGATGGTCGTACCGAGAGGCATATTGATCAATGGCAGTGCATTCCCTGGTCGGATCTCTGCCTGTGGACCGGATTGTACTTCATCATTCAAGTTTAATCCGACAGGAGCCAAAATATACCGCTTCTCTCCGTCCCGATACTTCAGGAGCGCGATTCTTGCTGATCGATTCGGATCATACTCAATAGCTTTAACCCGTGCCGGAACGCCAACTTTATCGCGCAAGAAATCAATCGTGCGATAGAGCCGCTTGTGCCCTCCCCCGCGAAATCGGACGGTCATCCGACCATCGTTGTTCCGACCTCCACTCCGGAGATGAAACGTGGTCAATGATTTCTCCGGCTTCTTGTCGGTTAACTCCTCCGTCAACACGGCTGTCATACCACGCCGGCCTGGAGATGTTGGACGATACGATTTCAGCCCCATGGATGCTCCCACCTTCCAAACTTTACGAACAGACAGACTATCCGGCCCCACTAAGCGCTTTCGTACATCTCCAACTTCTCCCCTTCCTTAAGGGTCACCAGCGCCTTTTTCCAATCTGAGCGCCTGCCTGAGAAGCGCCCGAGTCGCTTCATTTTCCCGCGGATATTCATGATGTTAATCTTAGCAACCTTAACTTTTAATAATGCCTCGACAGCCTGTCTGATCTGAATACGATTCGCGTCCGGATGCACCACGAAACCGACCGTATTCGTTTTTTCACGAAGGCCGGTAATCTTCTCCGTCAATAACGGTCGAATCAAGACCCTGTGGCTATCGACTTTCATGACCACACCTCGCTCACAGGGCCAAGCGCTCGTTCAGCGATTATGACCACTCGAGCACGGACAACATCGTATACGTTCAATCGATCGGCACTCAGCACCTTCACGGCCGCCAAATTGCCTGCAGCCTTCAAAATGTCCGACTGTTCTTTCCCGACGACCACCAGCGCGTGATCACCCCCAGCGAATTGCTTTAATGCTTGCGCCAATAATTTCGTTCGAGGCTGTTGCAAAGAAAGGTCGGACACGACAAACAATTTGCTCTCCGCCACTTTAGCCGATAAGGCGCTCTGCAGCGCAATACGATACTTTTTCTTCGGCATGGAATAGGCGTAACTTCGAGGCTTCGGTCCAAAAACGCTCCCTCCATGACGCCAGACAGGAGAGCGAAGAGACCCAGCTCTTGCACGTCCCGTATGCTTTTGTTTCCATGGTTTTTTACCGGATCCGCTCACTTCACCGCGCCGCAATGTAGAGGCCGTCCCCCTGCGCTCGCAAGCACGTTGCATGACGACCGCTTCATGCACCAATGCAACACGAGGTTCACAGCCGAATACTTGCGGAGATAAATCGATCGTTCCCACCTTCTTTTTCTGTAAATCGACCAGATCGATAGTAGGCATACTAGCTCTTCTTCGACTTTCGCACGACAACGACGCCGTTAGCGGCCCCGGGAACGGCCCCGCGGAGAAAGATGAGATTTTCTTCAGACCGCGATTCGATGACTTTCAACCGCTGCACAGTGACCCGCTCCGATCCCATATGGCCTGGCAGAGTCTTCCCTTTCCACACGCGAGAAGGAAACGAACTTGCTCCGATAGATCCGGGAGCCCGATGAAACATGGATCCATGCGACTCAGGACCACCTGCATAGTGATGACGCTTGACGACCCCCTGAAATCCTTTACCTTTCGATACACCGATCACATCAACCCAGTCGCCCTTCTTAAACATACCGACCGTCACAAACTGTCCAACGGTAGCCTCTCCGTCTTTTCTAAACTCGCGCAATACCCTACTGGGAGATGCTTGATTTTTTTTCAGATGACCCAACTCCGGCTTGGATAGCTTGCGTTCTTTGACTTCACCAAAAGAAAGCTGCACTGCCTCATATCGATCACGCTCTTTCGTCCTCACCGCCACCACTTGGCATGGACCCGCCTCGATCACCGTCACAGGCGTCAACCGACTCTCATCGAAAACTTGAGTCATACCGAGCTTCTTTCCGATCAATCCGTTTGTCATATTCATCCAGTGCTGAGACCTGAGCCTGCGTGCCGAGATTTAGAACTCAGCACTCAGGACTCATAACTTAATTTCTACATCCACCCCCGCTGCCAGATTCAACTTCATCAACGAATCCATAGTCTCAGGCGTGGGTTCCATAATATCTAACAATCGCTTGTGTGTCCGCATTTCAAATTGCTCACGAGATTTCTTATCGGCATGCGTCGAGCGTTGCACCGTAATTTTTTCAATCCTCGTGGGAAGTGGAATCGGACCCACCACCTTGGCTCCACTGCGCCGAACAGTCTCGACAATTTCCGTGACCGACTGATCCAGCACTCGATAGTCAAAGCCCCTCAATCTAATTCTAATCCGCTGATCGACTTTCACTTCATTCACTCCTAAGCTGTCAAGGGACCGATGTCTCTCTTACGCCAGAATTTCCGTAACGACGCCCGAGCCGACCGTCTTGCCACCCTCCCGCACCGCAAACC
>JAICUC010000142.1 GCA_025936075.1 Nitrospira sp.
GACATGCGGTCCAAGATTATGGTCAATACGATGGAGGGTCCGCTTGCGGACCTGTTGGTTTCCAATTCAAAGGAAAAGATTCTTGCTTATTTTACGCGCATTCGGCAGGACGAACGATTGTACGCCGTGGGATTTTGTGATCTCGATCATCATCTTCTCTATGAAACCCAGGCATACCCGCAGGACGTCACCTGTAAAGATACACTCGACCTTGCATCCAACTCTTCCGCCGTTCGGTCATTCAGCAGCGGGCCGCTCCACATCGCGTCAGCCTCGATCGAATCAAACGGACGTCGGCTGGGCCGTCTCCTGCTCATCCACGACATGAGTTTTATCCAACAACGGAGCAGCGATACCAAATGGTACGTTTTTTATCTATTCGCCGGACTTACGGCCGTCATCTCGTTGGTCACGGTGTTGGTCGCACATTTCAGCTGGAAAGGATGGATGGCCGGCGTTCGAGCCTTGTTGAAGGGGGAAAGGCTTTTGACTCCGCTGACCCATGACGAGCATGCCCCGGAGCTCCGGCCGTTGGCAAAGGACTTGCGCTCGTTGGTGCAGGCTCTTGAATCTGATCGCCGCATGCGCGATGAGAGCCAGATATCGTGGACCCCGGCCAGCCTCAAGACGATTCTTCACGAGCAGCTCGCAGGCGATCAAGTGTTGATAGTGTCCAACCGACAGCCTTATGCGCACTATTGGAAAGATGGGAACGTCGTCGTACAGGTTCCCGCAAGCGGGCTCGTGTCGGCGCTCGAACCGGTAATGCGTGCCTGCTCCGGCATATGGGTCGCGCATGGGAATGGACCAGCGGACCGAGAAGTGGTGGACAAACGGGACCATGTCGCTGTGCCGCCGTCGCATCCCAGCTATGAGATCCGCCGCGTGTGGCTTACCGGGGAAGAAGAGGCCGGGTACTATTACGGGTTTGCCAATGAAGGATTGTGGCCCCTCTGTCATATCGCCCATGTCCGGCCCACGTTCCGTTCATCGGATTGGAAACATTATGTGGCCATCAACGAGCGGTTTTCTCAGGCCGTCTATGAGGAGGCCAGGACCGACAATCCGGTCGTTCTCGTTCAGGATTACCATTTTGCGCTGCTTCCGAAGCTGATTCGCGATAAATTGCCGACCGCGACGATCATCATGTTCTGGCATATTCCATGGCCGAACGCGGAAAGCTTCGGCATCTGTCCTTGGCGCGAAGAAATTCTGGAAGGACTGCTCGGAAGCAGTATTCTGGGATTCCACACCAGAGTTCATTGCAACAATTTCATCGATAGTGTCGATCGGTTGCTTGAGGCGCGGATCGATCGAAACAGTTCAACGGTTTCCTATGGGGGCAAGATGACGGCGGTCAATCCTTATCCGATTTCCATCGAATGGCCGTTGCAATGGCTCCATGGTCAACGGTCGGTTCCTGAATGCCGAACCAAACTTCGGGAGGCCTATGGGATGACTCCTGATCGCCTCGTCGGGCTTGGGGTGGAGCGTCTTGATTATACCAAGGGAATTCTGGAACGGTTCATGGCGGTGGAACGGTTGCTGGAGTTGCAACCGGAATGGATCGGAAAATTTACGTTTGTCCAGATCGCGGCCCCCAGCCGTTCCATGATCGAGCAATATCATCACTTTACCGCTCAGGTCTCTACATTGGCCGAGCAGATCAACAAGCGGTTCGGTCGGGACGGCTATGAACCGATCTGCCTGCGGATTCAACATCATGAGCCGGCACAGGTTCATGAGTGCTATCGAGGCGCAGACCTGTGCGTGGTCAGCAGCCTCCATGACGGCATGAATCTGGTCGCCAAAGAGTTCGTCGGCGCCCGAGACGACGAGCAGGGAGTGTTGATTCTGAGTCAATTCACCGGAGCCGCCCGGGAACTGACGGAGGCGGTCGTGATCAATCCCTACGACATCGATCAATTTGCGGCTGCGCTCCACCTTGGTCTGACGATGCCGAAGGTGGAGCAGCGGGCCAGGATGCAGAGTATGCGCGGACTGATCCAGGAGTTCAATGTGTACCGCTGGGCCGGTCGTATGCTCATCGATGCGGCCCGCATGAGACAAAAAGAGCGCGTCATGAAACAGGTTAGGCGACCCAGCTTGCTGAATTGATCAACGGACAATGGACTACTTATTCACGGAAGCAGGGAAAAGCGATCTAGAGGCTCTTCTGAGGCTCCGCTCTCTATATGCATTTGATTTTGACGGAACATTGGCGAAAATCGTCCGAGAGCATCATGCGGCGAGGCTGTCGCGACCCATCCGCTTCTGGCTCGAGGAACTGGGAAAGCGCGCGTCTACCGCCGTGATATCGGGACGTTCTGTGGAGGATTTGCGATCACGTGTCGGGACCGCCGTATCCCACTTGATCGGGAACCATGGCTCGGAAGGCCCCCATACGTGTCGAGAAACTATGCAGCAAGTTCAAGAGACCAGCCACGGATGGTTGCAATGGGTCAACGACCGTTTTCACGATGAGCTGACTCGAAGCGGTGTGGTCGTCGAGAATAAATCCTATTCGCTCTCATTCCATTATCGAACCACGAATCAACGGGACGCGGCGCGGGCGCTGATCTCGCGAATCGTTGCCGAATTGTCTCCCCCTCCCCGCATCGTCCTTGGAAAATCCGTCGTCAATGTGATGCCGCCGACGGCGTCGCACAAGGGGATGGCATTGCTGGAGTACATGCGCCGACTTGACTGCAACGCGGCGCTCTACGTGGGAGACGATGTAACCGATGAAGATGTCTTTGCTCTACGAGATGCCCGCATTCTCACCGTGAGGATCGGCAAGAAAAAGGATTCCTCTGCCCGGTATTTCCTAAACAGACAGCCAGAAATCGCAGAGGTGCTTCGGCTGCTCGTGGAAGCCGGCGACCAAAGCATTCATACTTGGGGCGGCTGCCACGAACAGGGGGCCGCGCAACCTCTTCAGTAATCCAACGAATAAATCCGACAGGATATTGAAAAAGTCCTCCAGCTTCGTTCACAAGGCACACAACTGTCTCACCATCTTGACGGCGGCCAGGCTTGATCAATAAGAAGGCAACCGGCTTTGATTTTCTTCATCAAGACGAACCCGACCTGACGCACGGCCCGCGTAAAAACGCTAAAGACACAGGTGAAATTCGCCGGTATGGCAGATATGTTTCCGCCGGGCGCAGAGCTTGACGGGGTCCTGTTCCGTTCCGGTGACGTTTGCATGCTCGCCGGAAATCTACGATCAAGGGGAGTCGAGGCGATTTCCGATATCGCGTATGTCCGCTTCCACGGTCAGAATAAGGCGATGTGGAAGGCAAGGCTTCACGCGATCAATGCTACGGCTATGAATATAGCGACGAAGAATGCCCAAACCTTGGGGTGTCTCCTTCAATAGCGGAAGATCTTTGACGCAGAGAGGGCTTCTGAAATTCGGATAGTATGATAAGTGGAAGCCTGGCTTCATCAATGCCACCAGGTGGTGGCCAATGAGAGGAGCAAGGCCATGAAGAGAACGAGACAGAATCATGGAGCCAATTTAAGGCCCCAGGTGGCGTTGGCTGCCATCAAAGGTGACAAGACGGTGGCTCGTTCTTCTCAACGTCTCTAGCACGCCATGCACTCACGAGCAGATACCCGACGATCACGGTATTGATACATAGCGTCAGAAGCTTCAGAGCGGTCGCCTCGTGTACCAGGCTATACAGTTGCCATGGGATGAATGAACCCACCACGAAAACCGAGAGATAGGAGGCCCAAGGCTTAGAGAACCAGAGACCTCCGCCTTGTACAAACGCGAGTCCGCCATATACGAAGGAGCCAATACTGGATGCCTCCAGCATTTCTGTGGCAACTGGCAGGATTGTGGTCAGGAGCCAATGAATGAAGCGATTCTCCGGGTCCAAACGAATTACACGAAGCCAGTCCTTGACAACAAGCAGTTGATTCTGATCTACGAGAACCAACCCGCCAACTCCCACTGCAATCAGCAACAATCCTTGAACCAAATAATAAATGGCGAGCAGTTTAAGAAACCATGGAGAAGATTGCTTCACGGGGTGGCCATCCCCAATACTTGCAGCAAAGCAGGTTTTCTCATCTCCTCATGCTCAACGCCGACTCGCGGCCATGTCGTGTGTTCGTTTCGCAAATTCTGTAGCCGAACGTCCGGCCTCGTTCATCGCCTTCTCGTCTCTCTTTTGTGATTTCCCTGGCCGACTGTCCAGCATCCCGGATGACCTTTCCGCCTTGTCACAGCTTTCTTCAGCCGTCTCTAGTAAATCCGCCCTCGAGCGACTGGCATAGTTGCACAGCATGCCACGCGGCTTCCGTTTCCTCTGTCCCGCTGTTGCGATGATTTCTGTGGTGCATAGTCTCGTTCTTCTACTGCGTTAAACTACGATGCTCATGATTGGGACTCGTTTGTGTGGACCGTCGTTCCCCGCTTCGAACTTGCTCCGCAACCCTAGCGAAGTCTAGACGAGTTCCGTACTGGGAAAAGACATAAGAGGCGTGTGTTCCATGCGTCCTGGGTCAAACAATAACTAGCGGAGCGTTTTTAGAGTCCCTGTTATGGTTTCTGCGAGCGTGTGGGGTGTGCCGATTGCACTGGTGGGCTGGTGCTAGGCCGTCGTGAGTGCATTTCCCAGATATAATTTTGGCTTGCCCGCAAAGAAGCATGCCAAGCCCGGTCTCCGCATCCCGTCGCAGCTGCTGCTGAAACGATTCTCGTCATACCTTCCTTACAATAGCAATTGATGTCTCGTTCTGGTACACTTCATTATTCAATTTATCCTCGCGCTCTTCCCTCCTTGTTTCATCCTTGCGCGATGAATTGATCCCTGCGCAGGAAGGTCGTTGGCAAGCCTATTGCGAGCTTCAAGCCCGGCACTCATCTGCCGTATGTGTTCGAGTGCCGTATGTGTTCGAGCCACGGAAATACACAGTCGCCATTCCGCTCACTGGGAGAAGCTGTCCATGATTATCGCGACAACCAATCGACCCACACCCGTCGAGCGTTGGGTCCGCATTCCAGACGGGACGAAAGTGCGTCATCGGACGGAAGCTTATGAAGGGGTCATTGACGGATTAACCGAGATCGTGTCCGGTCCAGATCGGAACCCTGATAACAGAACCCAGTATCGCGTAAAGGTAGGTGACGGAAAGCGATTGCTCGTCGCCGAGGATCACCTCAATATTCTCCTGGACAAGGAGCACCTGGTTCTGGTGAGTCGTGAACCAGAACTGTATCGTCGGAATGTTACCGACCGACTGCGGGCAGCCTTTGCGGAGGACCGCTTCGTGACCAGTGGCCCAACAACGCCAGCTTCTCCGCGCAAGAAAACGTCATCGGACGGCTGACCGCCCGTGCAAAAAGTGAGATCAACATTTTGTGGATTGGAGAAACGTGATGTATACCCCCTGGGGGACGAAGGGCTCGCATCGATCAAAGCCACGCACTCCTAAACCGAAGGTCCACTGGGATGTGCTGGGACTCCAAGAGCCGGCGGTGACCTCATCCACACTGTCAATCGACGATATTCGTCGCCAAATTATCTCAGCCTCAAGCTCTGGGCTGAGTCTTGAGACACTCGCTCGCGCGCAGACAAAAGGCGTGTCCCGTCACTCAGGTCCCCAGGCAGCGGTACCCACTCGAAAGCGCGGGGTCCGTCCATAGTAGGTCTCGGCATTACGATCCGTATGGGAAGGAGGACATCATCGCAGGACCAGGGAAAACCACCAGCGGCAAACGCGATCGCGAACGGGCTCGGCAACAAAAGCAGCGGGAGAAGGAGGCGCGACGCGCCCAACGTCAATCGAACAAACGGACACCGGGCCTGACGCCACAGGGAGAAGACCCCGATCTTGCTGGGTTACGTTGGGGGCCTCAAGCTCCGCTGTATTGATGGCTTGTGATAATACGCGAGGCATGGTTTTGAAGAAAAGGCAGGCTTGCGTCGCATCGTCCAGAAGCGCACGTCGGTAGACGGCTTGCCGGAGTTACAAGCACACATTGCGATCCCACTGAGGGACAGAGGTCGGCATACATCTCTCTTACATGCTGCAGAGGCACGTCAGATCATTGGCTCTCCTTCAGAACTTCGTCCAATGGCTCCTTCACAATCCGCTCGCTACGGCAACCGTGCTGTACATTACGGGCATCATGAGCGTCCTTGTCTATACGTATTTCGAGACACGGGATCAGCATTCGTCTCGTTAGGACAATGGTCAGTCAGGTTCAGAATGGGGGCATGATTTTGGATAAACGCGTGGTGTATGTGGGTGGCCTCATCGATATCATTTCCGATGGTGAGCTTCGTGACCTATTGGGAGCGTATGGCCTTGTGGCATGTGTCACGGTCATCCGGTATAAACCGAGTGGAAAATCGGCCGGCTATGGATTCGTGGAGATGGGATCAGAGGAGCAGGCGCTGCGTGCGGTCGTCGCCCTAGACGGTGCACGCTTTCAAGGCCATTACCTGCGCCTCTTCGTCATGCCACAGTTCTCCGTTCGCAGTAAACCTTTGTCCCCACAACCGAAGGAGTCTCCCTCATGAGTCGCCTCAACTTAGATCCGTTGATGACCCTTCCAGACGGGTCCCATCTTGTGATCAGTACACAACAGTCAGTCGGGGGTGAGTTTTCCTGCGTGTTGTACAGCGCAATGACGGGGCACGAAGACCGCATCGCATTCCATGTGATCTCGCACGAGTTTGCCGCCTCGACCTGCATGAGCGCACAAGAGTCCGCTTATGGCTATGCCCTCCGGTGTTATCCGAGTGCGGCGACGGGCATCAAGAAACCACCCTATTTGGTCTGGCATGGGCCACGCTCGTCGGGTGGCTAGTGATCGCTCTTCCGAGGGTCACTGCCTGTCTGATTAGGTAAAGAGGGATAGCTTTTACGTAGGCTTCTCAGTACAATCGTGATGTTTCACTGTGCAGGGCCTCGCAGGAAACGCTTGGAAAACGGCCTATCACTGATGTTGTTCCTGCCGAGAAGTCTGATCGGAAGCCGGACCTGAGCCGTTCACCAACTACGTCTTTGGCCCTCTCCTTCCCCAGTTCCTTAAGTTCAGGACAATGTCATCATTAAAGGAGAAGCGACACATGGGTTCGAAGCTTTACGTCGGTGGGTTGCCGTATTCGGCAACCGAGCAGCAATTGAATGAGGTGTTTGGGGCGCATGGCACGGTGGCCTCTGCGAAGATCATCGCCGATAAGTTCACGGGACAGTCGCGTGGCTTTGGCTTCGTGGAAATGTCTTCGGATGCTGAGGCGAAAGCCGCGATCACGGCGCTCAACGGCACGGACATGGGTGGCCGCACGTTAACCGTCAATGAGGCCAAACCGATGGAGCAGCGGTCCGGTGGCGGCGGCGGTGGATTCGGTGGTGGCCGTGGTCCCGGTGGAAAGCGCGATCGCTGGTAAGCGGCTCACGCACCTCGACACACCAAAGGGGCTCTCCGGCCCAAACCTTCCGCATCTGCGCCTCGATGGCATGATGCGGTGCGGGCCGGATGTGCTCCCGACAGCTGCATGATCAGATGCGCCCGATGGGGCATTCAAACGCCCACATACCAATTGGAGATGACAACTCGTGTGCGATTTGTTGATCATTCATTCCTAGCGTTGTGCTCTGGTTCCCACGCAGCTACCCGGACAGGACAAACCTGCTTATCACTCTAGGACGTTGCCGCACAGAGGTGTCGATTTAGATGGCGCGACGAATTACACCGCCCTCCCTTTTTGTCGTGCTGCTACAACCGAATTGGGGACCAATTCTCTCGCGTGAGGAGGGTGTGCCAATCATAGTGGTGAGTCAGTTGGATCGGGCAATGTTGGCCGTATCCGTGCCTTCCCTAATGTAATTACGCGGTATGCCTTCCCACAAGCATCCCGAGCCTCGTCTCATGACTAAGCGCAGAGGTAGAGCTTCGGAAAGTTCATTGGTGCTAAGGAACTGGATAACACCCTCGAAGCGAAGGGTTGTCCTTCACGAGATCAGGTGCGACCACCGCAGCTGAATACCTCGCACGTGACACTTTCCAACATGCTTCATCGGCGGTGGTGGCCAACTGGATGTCGATTTGAGGCAACGATTGGAAAGAAATTGAGGAAAACTCTGCAGGACACTCGGATCAGTTTCCGCAATCAGGAGAGAGCCGACTTTTATGACGACCTCCTATCCCCTTGACCCTGCTGCCATTGCCGGACAACCGGCAATATGGGGACAATACAATAACTAAGATGTTGGGCGTAGTGCAAGGAAGGCATCAAGGGAAGATGCAGCATCTGGATGGGCGAAGCAC
>JAICUC010000056.1 GCA_025936075.1 Nitrospira sp.
CTACGAGCGGGCGCATATGGATGCGGTGCTGTTCTTCGTCCAGTGTGGCCCGCGCCAGCACGAGCACATCATGGAGTCCATGGAATTGTTTGGTAAGAGCATCTTGCCGGAATTTGCGGAGCGATTTTCCGCCATCGGCGAGACGTGGATCCAAGCCACTCAAAGTGTTCCCCAGCTGTATGTGGACTCAGAAGTTCGACTGAACGACGTCACGTTGCAGCTGATTCGGGAGATCGGGACGTTGCATCCGTTCGGGGCTGGAAATCCAGAGCCGACGTTCGCCGTCAAGGGGCTGGATGTTCTCAATGCACGAATGGTCGGAGAGAAGCATTTGAAGATGACGGTCCGCCAGGGAGCGTCGTTGCCATTTGATGGCATTGGGTTCGGGATGAAATCGTTGGAGGAGTATGGGTTGTCTCTCAAGACGCCGATCGACGTCGCGTTTACGCCGGAACTGAATCACTGGAACGGCTATGATCGGATTCAACTGCGCATTCGGGATATAAGAGCGGCAGGCCGTGAGTCATAGACGATGTATGAAACCGTGACGAGTATCGACCAATTGTTGGATCGGTTGCGAGACTATCAGCCTGACGCTGATCTCGGTGTGGTACGGAAGGCGTATGAGTTTTCCGCGAGGGCGCATGAGGGACAAGTGCGTCGATCCGGAGAGCCCTACGTGAAGCACCCTGTGGCGGTGGCTGGAGTGTTGACGTCTTTGAAAACCGACGTCACTGCGGTTGTGGCCGGGCTTTTACACGATACGCTGGAAGATACGGTGGCGACGGCCGATGAGCTCCAGCGTGAATTCGGGAAGGAAGTCGTTCATCTCGTCGACGGGGTGACAAAGATCGGCAAGATCACCTTTAAGAGTTCAGAAGAAAAACAGGCTGAAAATTTCCGCAAGATGGTGCTCTCGATGGCGGACGACATTCGCGTCGTGATCATCAAGCTGGCCGATCGGCTCCACAACATGCGGACCCTTGAACATCTCAGCGAGAAAAGACGTCAAGAGATCGCACAAGAGACGTTGGAGATCTATGCGCCTTTGGCGAATCGCATCGGAATCGGTTGGGTGAAGAACGAACTGGAGGATTTGTGTCTGAAGCATCTTAAACCGGATGCCTATGAAACCTTGCGGGTGTGCGTGGCGAAGCGCGATGAAGATCGTCAGCAGTATATCCAAGAGGTGCGGGCGCTCGTCGAGGTGGCTCTGAAAGAAAATGGGCTTGTCGGAGCAGTGTACGGAAGGCCGAAACACCTCTACGGCATCTATCAAAAAATGAAGAAGCAATCGATCTCCTTCGAGGAGGTGTACGACCTCACCGCCTTGCGGATCATTACCGATTCGAAGATGAACTGCTATGCGCTGTTGGGTGTCATCCATTCGTTGTGGCGACCGCTGCCGGGCCGTTTCAAGGATTACATCGCGATCCCCAAATCGAACCTCTATCAATCCCTCCATACAACCGTGGTCGGGCCGAAGGGCGAGCATGTAGAGTTTCAGATCCGAACTGAAGAAATGCATCGCGTGGCCGAGTATGGGATCGCCGCGCATTGGAAGTATAAAGAACAAGGAAAGGTGCATGATAAAGACAGTAAAGCTTTCGGATGGCTGAGGCAGTTCATCGAATGGCAAAAGGATCTGCCGGACAATCGCCAATTCATGGATTCCGTGAAACTCGAGTTGTTCCACGATGTGGTCTATGTTTTTACGCCCAAGGGAACCGTCAAAGAACTGCCTAAAGGAGCCACGCCAATAGACTTTGCCTATGCGATTCACACGGAAATCGGCGACCACTGTGTCGGGGCGAAGGTCAACGGAAAAATCGTTCCGCTCAAGTATGAAGTGACGAGCGGCGACACTATCGAAATTCTGACATCTCCGAACCAGACTCCGCACAAGGATTGGCTCAAGTTCGTCCGCACGTCCCGGGCGAAGACAAAGATTAAACATTGGATCAAGGCGGAGGAACAGAAACGAAGCTTGGAAATCGGGTGGCGTTTGCTCGAAGCAGAGGTTCGTCGCCATGGCATGGCTCCGTCGCAGGTCCTCAAGTCGGATGCGCTGCTCGAAATGGCCAAACAAGAAGGTTATGCAACGATCGACGAACTTGCCGCGGCCGTGGGATTTGGTCGCCTTGCGACGGCTCAACTCATTGGAAGGTTGGTGACTCCAATCTCAACCGGTGCTCGGACTCAATCCGAACCCGCCGGTGCTCCCAAAGCCGTCAGCGCGAGAGGAGAGGAGCCTGGCGTCCAAGTGAAGGGGGGACGCGATCTGTTGATGCAACTGTCGCGATGTTGTAACCCGGTCCCCGGCGACAAGATCTTGGGATACATCACGCGTGGAAGGGGCCTCACGATCCATTCACTCGATTGCCCCAACCTGGGAGCATTGGATTATGATCGAGAGCGTTTGGTGGAGGTTGAGTGGGATACGGCTACGCCGGGTCAGCATGCGGTTAAAATAGCCGTCATCGCCGAGGATAAAACGGGAATGTTGGCCAACGTTTCCTCGGCTATCGCCGAATGCAAAGCGAACATCAGCCGCGCCGAAATCATCACGCGGGAAGATCGCAAAGCGGAGCTTGATTTTGTCGTCGAAATTGCCGATACGGCTCACCTGAATAGCGTGTTGAAAACGATTGAACGGGTCGGCGGGGTCATTACGGCAAGGCGCGTTCGGTCCTGGCAAGAACGCTCCTAAAAGAAGTGTGCCGAGACGAGAAAAGACGCGCTAGGGTTGGCCGAATAGCAGTTTGGTCCCTTTCTCAATCTTGTAGCCGTCGACTGTACCCCCCGCAATTTCAAGTACGTACATCGCATCATCGTTATTTGGGCGGTATTGAGGACAGGAGTCGTCGGTCTTCGTGCAAATCGGAGCATTGCGTTCAATATGGGTGACACGTTTTTTGGCGTCCAGCCAGATCAGATCGAGCGCGATTTTGGTATTTTTCATCCAGAAGGACCAGGCTTGCGGTTGGCTGAAGAAAAATAACATCCCATGATCCTTCCTGAGGTGATCCCGATACATCAACCCGACCGAGCGCTTCAGCGGTGTATCGGCCACCTCGGCATGGATCGTGATGCCCGAGGGAGTTTGAATATGCACGAGTCCTCCGTCAGAGGCATTGGATGCCGGTATGCCGAAGAGAAGCGATCCAATGAGCGCCATGGAACACAGAGAGAAGAGAGGTGAACTTTCAAAAGACATGGTGCGCATCGTAGCCATCCGGCCTACCTCAGTCAAGGAACGTATTGAAGCTGTTGTGATCAGATAGCGTTCTTTCCGCCAATCTTGCAATCCTCTCAAGCAATGTGCCATCCTCAGACGCAGCAAGAGGGGACCATGCAGGAAAAACGACGGGTATTATACAAAAAAGGTGTGTTCGTCTGCCCCGGATGTCGCCAGTCCTACGTCCAAGAAAAATGGATTGAAGAATGGCGGATTCGGTGCCACCGCTGCACCTATCGTGGAACGCTGACAGAAGTATCGGTTGAAGAACATATGGAGGAAGAGACGTTTCGGCACTAATCCCTCCTTTCATATTGGTTCTATCCGGACTGTAACGCTGTGTGGCCGTACTTCACCAAGACTCATGCCTCCAGTAAATCACGGCATCTCCCAGCCATTGCATTGACGCTGGTCATCTTTTGCACCGGCTGCATGTCTTGGTCTTGGGCGGACGAATCCTCGACCGCCGTCAAGATCCTCGTGACCTATCATTCGCTCTCGGGAAATACCGAGCGTATGGCAGAAGCGGTGGCGGCAGGAGCAAAGTCGGTCTCTGGTACGCAGATCGTTTTGAAGCGTGTGGGACAAGTGACTGCGGAAGATTTGTTTTCCGCCGATGCGGTTGTGGTCGGCTCGCCCGTCTATTGGTCCAACATGTCAGGAGAGGTGAAGGCTTTCTTCGACAATTGGCAGTTCAAATTCGGTGTCTTTCCAGAATTCAAGATGAAAAATAAGATAGGGGCTGCCTTTACCACGGGAGGGCAAATCTCGAGCGGGAAAGAGATGACGATGTTGACGATCCTCGCCGCGATGCTGGGAAATCAGATGATTGTAGTAAGCGGCGGGGGAGCCTTTGGGGCGTCGGCCACAACCGAGGGAGAGAATCCGGGAGTCGATGACAAGGAGCTCGCCGAGGCAAAAGCCCTAGGCCGACGCGTCGCCGATGTGGCGAAGCTCATCAAGATCGGTTCTCTACGTTGAATTGAAAGATGCTGGAACTCTGCTGTGAACGGACATATGGGGAGGGAGAGAAAGTCTACCTACGGTCTACTGCGCCGGCCGATGCTCCTTGGACGGCCAGCTCGACAAACTCCTGGATATTTTTTGCGCAACGACCGCAGCAGCCGCTCTGCTTCAGGCCGAATTTTGATTTGAGCTGACAGGGCATCACAAGCCCCGCTCGCCCTGCATCACGAACATCTGAATCAGTGATTCCTCGGCACAAGCAAACGAACATTCAATCACCATTCAACGATTATGATAAGCATTCTCATTATGCCATTACAGAGCGGCTCTGTCAAGTCTCCTCATCAGTCTGGTTAAACCTAATTTAGCCGTTATTCATCAATGAGATGCTATGAGAGGGTTTCTTCGACCTGCTCCACCATGTCTTTAATGGTATCGAATCCTGACTGCCAAAATGCTGTGGAGGTCATATCCACACCTAATGTGTTGAGAATGTCATGGGGTGATTGAGATCCGCCGGTGGCGAGCAAGTCCAGATACTTTGGGACAAATGAGGCCCCTTGCTCCTTGTACATTCTGTATAAGGCCAATACGAGCAGATTGCCGAAGCTGTAGGCATAGCAATAGAACGGACTGGCAAAGAGATGGGGAATCATGAGCCATTCCCATTGAAACTCGTCCGGTACCCGCACGGCTTTGCCGAATTGCTGTCTCAGCTCTGAGAGATAGGCCCGCGCCAGTTGGTCTCCTGTGGCCCCTTCCGCTATCATCTGATGCGCTGTTTGCTCGAAGCGAATGAAATAGGCCTGCCGTAGCACGGTTGCATAGATGTCATCCAATTGGCTGACGAGCAAGCCCTGTCGAACGGCCTTGTTGCGCTCGTTCGACATGAGGGTGTCGGAGAGAATACGTTCGCCGAAGACGGAAGCCGTCTCCGCCAAGGGAAGGGTTGAATGAAAGGTAAAGACCGAATGGTCTTTTGCCATCATTCCATGGACGGCGTGACCGAGCTCATGGGCCATGGTTGCGATATCTCGGGCTTCTCCGGTGAAGTTCAACATCACGTAAGGCGTCAGATCTGGTACCACGCTGTAGCAATAGGCGCCGCCCAGTTTGCCGGGACGTGTCGGCCCATCGATGTGCCGTTCTCTCAACACCTGTTCGGCCAGGTCTGCAAGGTGGGGAGAAAATCCTCGATAGGCGCCGAGCACCATGGTGACGGCATCGGCATACGTAAACTTCTTGGCGTCCGCCCGATGGGGAGCGTAGATATGATATCGATTCATGGGGGAAATTTTGCAGATCTTCGCCTTCAATTTGAAGTATGTCTGGAAGATCTCGGCATTCTTGGCACAGGTTGCCAACAGCACATCGACGGCTTGGTCCGGCACATCATTGCCGAGGTTGCGGGTTGCGATGGGAGAGGCAAATCCCCGGAGTCCGACGTTCTCGGCCTTCCAGTCGTTCACGAGTGTCCGATACATCTCTCCGAGTAGATCACGTTGGGTTGAGAACACGCGATAGAGTTCTCTGTAGGCAGCCTGGCGAATGGACGCCTTTGGGTTTCGCACATGGCTCATGAGCTCTTCGCGGTTCATGGTGTGCGCTTTCCCGCCGATCTTCATCGTGAATGTCAGTCCGTTGGTGACGACGTCATAGAGTGTGTTGACGGCGCTCCGGCCGGTCACATTCTTGACATTGATGATCTTTTCCTCCGATTCAGAAAGTGTATGGGGTGTGTAACGTCTGATCTTCTCCAGGTAGTATCGAAGGTCGCCGGCGTCGGCCATCAGCCTTGCCGCATTTTCGTTGTCTATTCCCTGCCACCAGAGATCGAGAAAAAGCAGGCGATTGTTTACGGCAGTGAGCCGCTCCTCCACCTGCGACTTAAATGACCGCGCTTTGGTGTTTTTTGTATCTTCCGAAAACAAGAGGTAGGCGAATGCGCCAAGCCGGGCGGAATCTTCTGCGATCGATTCAGTGAGTGCCAGGATCGATCGAAAATCAGAGCTCGCCATTGTTGCCTGGAGCTGAGGACGAGCCGACTCAACCTGTGCGACTTGTGTATCAAGCGCGTTCAAATGCCTTTCCAGGTCATTCAGGGGGTTCTTGACGAGATGAGTGAGATCCCACCGGGCAGACGCCATCGGGGATGAAGTTCTGTGCCGAACCGGACGTTTTGCGATCATGTCCATTCTCCTTTGCGTAGCTGTCAAGCGGTGAGGCGATGCATCTTATCATCAGGCCGCGCCGTCATTGGAGAAAAACATCGATAAAATTGAAGCGCAGCCGCGTTGACAGCCAGCCCTCGGGATGTAAAAATTGTTTTACGGACTGCGACATGAACGACCACGAACTCCATCGTGTTGTTCAATATGTGACTGCAAGTACCTCGTATGCCCGGGACACGGTGTCGGACATCCTCCATACGGGTCTTGGGGAGTTGTCCGCCCTGGCGGCACATTCGACCCGACCGTTCGAGCGGGAAGCGCTCCTCGAATATGTTTCACAGTGGACGATCAAACGAACGGGACAGCCGGAGCCGTTGGTGCGTGAAGTTCTGGGCTGTGCGGGCCGGTGGCTCGATGAAGTGTACAACGAATGTCTCGATCGACAACCGGAAGTCTTGGGCGAATCACCGGATAGCGACGAAGGCGCCGAGCCGGTCCCATAAACGCCTTGGGCCGCTCGTGAAGCGACGCTTCATGAGCCGGAATGGAAGAGTTGATGGCACGCTGGCGGCCACGACGCACAATGAGGATCCATTCCCGCCGGCACGACTCCCCCGGCCCTGCGGTCGCGTGGAAGCGTCATTTGCCACAAGAGTTTCCATGCCAACTCAATGACCATTGGAGTCTCCTGCATCGACACTGTGTCGATTACTCAAGCCATCTACGGATCGGACGGCTTCTTCATCGCTTGGCCCATCATGATATCGGTGTCCAAGAATCCGCACTGGCGGAACTGGAGCTGGCCACGCAGCTGATTCGCGCCGGACTTCGGGTCACGTTTCTACCCGAGTCGCAAGCGAGAACGGCCGATTTGGAATGTCGTGTGGGATCGGAACGGTTTTTTATAGAAGTGACGGCAATGGTAGGTTCGGCTGAACGTCAACGGCTGCCTGTGCGCGGGATCATGACGGACGAGGAGTCCGGAGATGAAACCAATCATGGCACGATCTTGACCCACCGGATCCTGGCGCGCATCAGACAAAAGGCGAAGCAACTTGCCGACTATTGTGATCCAGTCATCCTGAGCATTTCGATACCGCGAGCCGACCTGCGGGGAGGAAGACAAGGACGTCCGGAGCAGATTCGAATGGACGTGAAGGCACTGGCTGGTTCAGTGACTGTGGAGCTGACGAAGCTTCCGCACCTCAGTGCCGTATTGATCTCGCTTTGGGACGTCGAGCCGCTTCCCTCTCGAGCGGCATTGAGGCTTGCCAATGCCGAGATAATTGAACGGACTAAACATCAATGCGCTCACCCTCGCGTACGCATGCTGATTCAGAACCCCAACGCTTCAGCTCAACTCTACGAATCTCACGACGCTTCGATCAGGCAAACTCTCTAGCAGTGTGTTGACAAACGATCGTGTTCGTCGCATTTCTGCTTCAATGCGACAGGGTGCCTGCTCAGATCATGGTCCTGTCCATCCACCATGGGGGGGCCTCACTCGTCCCGCTCTTCTGCGCTTCCCGTACAGCCTCGTGGCCCCCGGATCTGCTGCCGCCTGCTCCAGCCTAGTGGGAACCGCCGTGACCGAGGTGCACAGGCGTGCGGGCGATTCGGAGAGCGCTCGTGAGCATGCAGAGCACGACCCTACCTACCGCTGACCGAATCATAAAAACCCAGCAGACACGTAACGCACCATCAAACCTGTCGTCACACCGCTTGTACAAATTGGAGCGCGTACCGGTTTACCCGAATCTTAGATCGAGATAATTCCTTGACCCAAGCTCCGTGTAGTCTTTAGTAAATACCAGCTTTTCCTCTCCTAAGAGGGATGGACGAATCACGCTCCCTCCATTACACGTAGTCGCCTGATTAGATTAGCCAAACAATCAGCACCGTTTGAGACAGAGAGCACGATGGCTTACTTGCCGATCACCCAACTCATTTCATATCCGGAGGTCGAGTATGCAGAGGCCGGTTATCGGTACGAAACGAAGAAGTAGCGCGACGAGAATTGCGCTCTGTTGGGTTGGGGCCATCATAGGCATGACAACGGCTGTCGTCGAATTGTTGGGACTCATGCCCGGAGATCGCTTGGCTTATGCGAAGCAAAAACAGGCATCCGGTGGAATGACGGCGTTATCAGGGAATGTGCGTCACCCTGCGCACTATGTTCCAGGAGAAGTGCTCGTCAAGTTTAGGGATTAGGCGTCCTCACCGGGAATCAAGTCGCTGAATGTCGATATGGGCGCCAAAGAACTCAGAGCGGTATCGGTGAAGACAGGAGTGATTCATCAGTACAAATTGGAAGGGGCCTTGTCGGTGGACGAAGCGGTCTTGAAGTACCGAAGTAACCCCGCCGTTGAGTATGCCGAACCGAACTATCTCTACTCGCTACAAGCCATGCCCAGCGATGCCCAGTTCGGTACATTATGGGGTCTCCATAACACAGGTCAAGCTGTGAACGGAACGGCAGGAAAGGCAGATGCCGACATTGATGCCCCTGAAGCCTGGGATATCAGTACGGGAAGCCCAAACGTGATTGTCGCCGTCATTGACTCGGGCATTGCCTATGACCATCCGGATTTCGCACCGAATATCTGGACGAATCCTGGAGAGTTGCCCGGAAATGGCATTGATGACGATGGGAATGGATTGGTCGACGATGTGCATGGCTGGGATTTTCTCATGAACGACAACGACCCGATGGACCCTGTCGATCTCAATCCCGGCGGTAACGAGGGTCACGGCACTCACGTCGCAGGAACCATCGCGGGAGCCGGAAACAATGGAACCGGAATCACAGGGGTCATGTGGACCGCGAGACTGATGGCTCTGAAAGCCGGAGGGGTGGACCGATCCTTATCTACGACCGGCATTATCAGCGCGATCCACTATGCCATCGCAAAAGGCGCACGAGTGATTAACGCGAGCTTTATCGGCCCTGAGTGTAGCCTGGCATTCTATGATGCCGTGAGTGCCGCAAATGACGCAGGTATCCTGTTTGTTGCAGCGGCAGGCAACGGTGGAAATGATGGGATCGGCGATGATAATGACAACGTACCGAACTTTCCCTCAAATTTTAGTGCGCCTTCCGTGTGTGACGGACATCAGATAGTCGCGCTGACAAACGTGATCGCGGTAGCAGCGACGGACCAAAATGATCAATTGGCGACCTTTTCTAATTTCGGGTCTACGACCGTTCAGGTGGCCGCGCCAGGGATCGGAATCAACAGCACAACGCCCACATCAAACATTAGGACTGTCCTTTCTCATAACTTCGACTCAGGCCCGACCGGGCTCGGATACGCCTTCGGGGGAACCAATAGTACCTGGGGATTCACCAATTCCACGTCATTCAGTCAACCGAACAGTCTGACCGACAGTCCGACATCAAGCTATCAGAACAACACCGATTCCTTTGCGATGGGACCACTGTTCAGTACCACGGGACAGAGAGGGTGCCGATTGGACAGCCGCGTTCGCCTGCAACCGAGCTTGATGTTGATGGAGTGCTTGCGGAAACATCACGCAACAGCGGGGCCAGTTGGCAGATCATTAACGGACTCTCAGGGAGCAGCAATGCCCAATTCATTCCTTTCACATGGGGAGACGTCGCGGATGGCGCAGCGGATTCACGGTTTCGCTTTCAATTCATATCGAACGAAAGCCAGGTCTTTGACGGCGTGTATGTAGACAATGTTCGCATCGTCTGTGTTGCAGGTCCGCCGTCGGGGACGACGGACTACCAGTTTTTTCAGGGTACTTCAATGGCTACTCCTCATGTGGCAGGACTCGCCGGATTGTTGCTCTCGGTGAATCCCAACCTCACGGTAACCCAACTCAGGAACGCAATCCTGAACACAGTGGATAAGAAGGCGTCCTTGAGTGGAAAAGTGTCGACCGGTGGGCGTATCAATGCCTGAGCCGCGTTGGCCAGCGTAGTGGCAAATCTAACCGTCACCGTCGGCATGGTCGGTGCCGGCATCGGTACGGTTACGTCCAATCCTGCCGGAATTGACTGCCGAGCAACATGCAATGGCAAGTTCCCCCTAGGTAACACTGTAAACCTCACCGCAGCACCAGATCCTGGGTCTGTCTTTGCAGGGTGGAGTGGGGATTGCGCAGGAACTGGCCTCTGCTCGCTTACCAAAAATGCGACTGTCACCGCAACCTTCAACGTTGCGCCATCCCCTCCGGCCCCAAGCGATAGCGGCGGAGGAGGCTGCGCTCTCGCCCCCGGCGCAACGGGAGACATGTTGCTGCCCGCCATGCTACTGATGTCTCTGGTAGCCTTGTTGTGGAGGGCAAGACGCTGATGAGACTGAGCTTTAGAACACGAGAAATGCCGTCACAACGAACGTTGCACCTTGACCTCATAGTCGGGGTGCAAGGCGTTTCCTCTGGTGTGCTCTCTATGCCTAGCATCTCGGCGCACGTCGAGGCATTATTGGGTCTTCATTACAATCGTTCCTTTCATCGAGATCCTGTATTCCTCTTGTTGTTAGCTCTTGGTCCGATGGTATGGCTTTTCATGATATGGGTCTTTGCCTTTCAACCACTACCTTGGCATGCCATATGGTCATTGGGTTTTCTCTCCGTCACCCTATGGCAGCCTCTGTTCGAAGAATTGCTATTCCGTGGCATTGTCCAGGGATATTTGCTGCAATCCATGGCGAGGCGGAAGACATGGTTTGGTCTATCCATCTCCAACCTACTGACATCTTTCTTATTCTCATTAGGCCATCTGGCCAGCCATTCCATTTCGTGGTCATTGCTCGTGTTCATTCCTTCCCTCTGTTTCGGCTTCGTACGAGATCGCTTTGGGTCCGTGTATCCCTCCATCGCTCTACATGCTTTCTATAATACCGGTTACTTTCTCCTTATCGGTGGTGTCACCTTTCTAAACTCCCGTTAAAGATTCCTCACCTTAGACTGCACGAATCACGGAAGCCCTAGACGTTTCAGCTCCGCCACCTCAGTTTTTGGGTTTCGGAGCCTCGTCGAGTTGTCCCTGGGTCGAGTTGCTTCCACTTCATCCTTTCTCATCGACTTTATATCACCTAAGCGTTGCGGCATCTCTTTGGAGTGTCAATCTGTCAAGTCCGCTCAGGAGTGTCACAGTGTTATTCGAACAAGAGGAGCTATCTATTTGCAATGTGACTTCTTTTGCAAAGCACGGTTTGTGCACAGATGCCATGGAGACAGACGAACCATGAAAAACTCTTGGCCGTGTATTCACGTACATGCGCATACCTGAAAGACGTGGGGACACTTCGGTGGATTGAGCCTCTGTGCGGGTTTCCTCAATCGAAGAGGAGGTTCTTTATGAGAACGATAGTCATGGGTTGTATCATCGCGTGTGGCTTCGTGTTGCCCGATTTGCTGCCGCCCGTGTGTGGCGCTGTTTTGTGGATATTTTGGCCGCAAGCGTAGGTGGCGAACTCATGACGATCGAATCGCCTCTTCCCGCAGATAGCCGGCCGGGGCATTGAAGGCAGTCACGCAGAGTCAAACGAAAGGGGTGTCTATCGAAGAAATTTCTATTTCTACTCTACCGCCGAAGGCCAGAGACATTCTGCGTCCAGAGCCTGCTGTCGTCCGTTCGTTTCCTAACGGAATAGGAGGATACGATGAGACTCTGGATATGGTTTCCGCTGCTGCTTTCCACGCTTCTTGTGAGCGAGGCACACGCCGATCTTGATCCTTTCGAGTTTCAAATCTATCCCTATCAAACCGGTGGCAAAGGGAAGCTCGATCCTCAGTTTCTGGGTAGTTTTGTGCCGTCCGGATTTCGGGATGCCGGCCACGGTACCTCAGCGGACAGTACATTCGCCAGCCAATACATGACGCGGATGGCGGCTGAATTCGAGTATGGCCTTACCAGGAAAATAGATTTTGCCTATTATGTGAATTGGGCCATTCCGGGGTCTCCCCTCATGGCTCCTCAATATGCCGGCTCGAAGTTTCGGCTCCGCGGCCAGTTTTTTGAAAAGGATGTGCTGCCCATCAACTTAGGGTGGTATTCGGAGATCGAATGGTGGAGCAAGCAGTTCGAGGATAACCTTGTGGAGGGAGAGATTATGCTCATCGCTCAAAAGGATATCGGTCGTTGGACATTCATCGTGAACGCCCCAGACCTGGATCACGGCTTCGTCGGAGCTGATGCGGGCAAGTGGTTCTCGTTGGGCTATCGAGCCGAAGTTCGGTATTGGATCAGCAAAAATCTGACTCTAGGGCTTCAGGGCTATGGGACGAGCGGCCAACTACAGAATCCGCACCAGATGGCTGATCAGGGCCACTATATCGTACCTTCCGTGCATGTGATGCTGCCTGGAGAAATTCCCGCGAATTTTGGGGTAGGGTTCGGCCTCACGCCCAATTCGGATGAGGTAATCTTCAAGACCATTATTTACTTTGGAGGGAAGGGGAGCCTTGCACGAGATATTCGGCTGTGGCGCTAGGTGTACGCCGATTCGGCCATAATCTGACGGCCGATGGAGGCGACATGTGTAGCCAACAAGGACGCAACGCGCCAGGTCCGTCGAGAACCCCTGGCACATACACGATTCCAACGAGATCGTCAGGGCCAAGATCTGCTGCCGGGAACCGTCTGGAGGAACGCATAGCCGGACTATGGGCTGTGTAGAGCTTGTAATAGCCGGTCAGATCGAGGCAAGGCACGACCACTTGCCGGCTATGCCGTCCCGGACGACTATACCTATGATCACCTTCGAGCGTTATAAATTCGACCTCCGGATCGCTCATACCGCCGGAAGACGGCGATGGCTTCATCTCGGCAGAGATCGCTGGTTACCGTAATCCTGCGTTTCTTCAGCTCCGCGACCCAGTTTTTGGGTTTCGGAGCCTCGTCGAACCCGATCGTCGCTGCGTCGGACCCTCGCGCGGCGCAGACAAGTTTCCGGACACCAGACCAATGAACCGCTCCGTAACACATGGCACAGGGTTCGCAACTCATCACCAGTTCGAGCATCGGCATGCCGTGCGCACTCAGGTCGAAATGTCCCAGGATTTGATGTGCATTCGCGAGCGCCACCATTTCGGCATGGGCCAGGGAACAGTTGGAGGGCTCGACGACGTTGACCCCGATGGCGATGAGTCGTCCCGTCTCGGTTTCGAACACAGCTGCGCCGAAAGGTCCACCGGTCTTCGCTGTGACATTGGCCAGCGCAAGTCGGATGACGAACTTCATGCGATCATGAGCCGATAGAATGGGCTTTTTCAGGCCGCGCGCAACACGGCTGGTCCAAGGCGGAAGGTGAAAGGGAGAAGCGGGCGAGCGGCCGGATTTCACGATGGCAGCGAAAGCTTCAACGCTTCGAGATTTTTTGTGACCATCGCGTCGCCGTTTTTTGTTGAAACGTCGATGCCTGTGGCACAGACGGTTCGACACTCATCCAGACGTCCGAGTTTTTGGAGTGACTGGGCGAGTGCGAGATAGGCGGCCGAATAGGTTGGTTTAACGGTCACACACTGGCGTAAGGACTTGGCGGCTTCTTCGAAGTTCCCATCGTCCATATAGGCCTTTCCCAGCCCGAACCAGGCGACGTCGTCGCTCGGATCCATGGAGAGGACTTTCTTCAGTGGCTCAATTCTTGGATTCGGCATACGTTGCTCCTCTCGTTGATGGCAGACGATAGCAGCGCTGAAACACATTGTCTATGGAGTTTTATGCATGATAACCTGAACAAATCGTTCGTCTCTCGTGAAGAACGCTGGGTCGATTTGTTCGTTGTCGTGCTGTACGCTATATGCCGTGTACTCTTCTTCTTCCGAAGGGCTCTTCATATTTCAGGGGTAATTGAATATGGGGAAAACCGGTCTCGTGTATCATCCCGCCTATCTTGAGCATGACATGGGACCCGGGCATCCGGAGTCTCCCAATCGGTTGCGCGCGATCATGCACCAGCTTGAACAGAAGGGTACGATGGCTCGCATGATCAAAATCGAAGCGCGCAAGGCGGAAGATAAATGGCTGACGCAGATTCATGCACCGAGCTATGTTCAATCGCTGAACCGGCTCGCTCCTACGAGCGGCCGTGTCTCGCTCGATGCCGATACCTCGATGTCACCCGGCTCCGTGAATGCCGCGTACTTGGCCGCGGGAGGCGCTTTGGCGGCGGTCGATGCCATCATGGCACAGCGAGTGGAACATGTCTTCTGTGCCGTCCGGCCTCCTGGTCACCATGCTGAAGCCGCGCGTGCGATGGGTTTCTGTCTTTTGAATAATGTCGCCATCGCAGCCCGTTACGTCCAGAAGAAATATGGGATTACCAGAGTGCTGATCGTCGATTGGGATGTCCATCATGGGAACGGGACCCAACATAGTTTCGAGGATGATCCGTCGGTGCTTTTTTTCAGCACGCATCAGTATCCACACTACCCCGGGACGGGACGAGGCACCGAGCGGGGCAAGGGAGCGGGAGCAGGATATACCGTCAACGTTCCAATGGAGGCGGGGGAAGGCGATGAGACGTACCACGCGATTTTCCTCACAGCGCTTGTTCCGGTGGCCGACGCGTTCAAGCCGGAATTCGTCATTATCTCCGCGGGATTTGATGCGCACAAAGACGA
>JAICUC010000051.1 GCA_025936075.1 Nitrospira sp.
GCCGATGATATTGACCCGATCAGCCGGAACCGGATCGGCCCCCAAACTCATGGGGGTTCTCCCAAAAAAGATCGCCAAAACCTTTCCGGCTCCCCAGAACGCAATGTCTCCGACCTTCACCTGAGTCGTCGCGGTTTCCCGATAGTCACGGACTCCGGGAATCGGAAAGTAGAACTCTTCTCCCCACATGCTGATCGCAGCCGTGATCGGAAGGGCCGCGTAGACTTCGTCGGCCGTCTTCGTCTTTCTGAGTTCGGCTTCCAGCTGAACTCTCCCCACAGTAATACGAATTCGCTTCGCCGGCGCGGTCATACGATCAATGGCCTACTCATCGCCTCACTGCGTTCCTCATAATCTTTCGAACTCTAGCTTGTCTCCTAGGCGAAATCAAGGCTACAATCCACGAAATGCCGACCTCCGGCTTCATCTTTCTACGAAGCGTTGGACCAATCATGGAACGACGCCATTTTGAGGACATCGTGTCACGGTTCGGACCGTCATTGTCGACCACACTTCAACCGGCCTATTCCCAATGAGCTCCTGGATCGGCATCGGTCGGAGCGAGGTCGGGCTTGTGCGCGCTCTCAACCAGGATGCGTTCGCTGTCCTTGATGAAGCGGGTGTCTGGGCTGTCGCGGATGGAATGGGCGGTCATGTCGGTGGCGAAGTCGCCGCTCAGACAGCCATCGCCACGGTGCGGGCCGAGGCTGCAACATCAAGCCACCTGCTTGGTAACGGTCAGGCGTCTCCCACGGATGTGCTGACGGACTTGATCAGCCGGGCACATGACGCAATCCTCAATCGATCTCGATCGAAATCGAAGCTGAAAGGCATGGGCACGACCGTGGTGCTGCTGGCGATCATTTCCGGTCCTGCTCCGATCGCTTACATCGCCCATGTCGGCGACAGTCGCGCCTATCGGTTTCGATCAGGCATGCTGACCCCTCTGACCAAAGACCATTCGTTGATCGAAAAATATCTGGAACGCGGCATCCTCACGGCAGAATCGGCGAAAACTCATCCGGAACGGCATGTGTTGACGCGTGCCTTGGGGATAGGGGAGACGGTAAAACCTACCATCACGGCCTTCCCCATACTGCCGGAGGACCTTGTCCTGCTCTGCTCGGATGGACTGACGAAAATGCTGGAGGACGAGGATATCCGAACGGCGTTCGCTGCCGGCGAGCTCGATCCCACCCAGGTCTGCAATCGCCTCGTCAACGCGGCGCTCGATCGTGGCGGCGAAGACAATGTCACTGTGGTGGTGGTCGCTCCTCGTTCGTCCTAATTTTACTTCGCTGTTGACATGGCCCATCAGGCCGTGTAGTTTCCCTGCTCATTTGGACTTTGTCACGTACATGGAGACCCTTATGCCCCGCTGTGGATCGATTGTCTGTAGGAGCCTGTTCCTTCTCATCGGCCTTACAACGATTGCAAGCGCCGGTGAACCTTCAGACCCGGAAGCGGCTATTCGTCAAATGGTCCGGGCCAATGCGGAAAAAGATCTCCCGACGTTGTCTCGTCTTATGGCTCACGATGCCGATATCGTCAGTTACTCGGTGGGGGGTCGCAAATACGTCGGCTGGCCGGAATTCGAACGGGAAATGCGTGAAGAATTCATCAACACGCAGAAGATTGAAATCCCGATTACCGATCTCAAAGTCTGGACGAAAGGCGACCTGGCCTGGTTTACGATGGAACTCGATTACACCCGCTATGTCGGGGAGGGATCCGCAGTCAAGCGGACGGTACTTCCCTTGAGGGAAACCGGGGTTCTGGAACGTCGTGCCGGCCGTTGGCAGCTGTTGTCGTGGCATGAATCATTTCGATCCGCTCAATTAGGGGGTCCTCTCGCCTCACCGGCGATGGCCGTCGGATCTCAAAAGCTTGTCAGCAATGCCGCCGCAATGCCGGATGTGAGCGGGGAATGGGATATTCTCGAAGTCGAGGACGAAAAGCGATACAAGGCCACGCTGGACAAGGACGGCAATGGGCCGTACACTCAACATGGCGGACGCTTCGTCACCACGAAGATTGCTGATCGTCTGTGGCAAGGCACCTGGCATCAGCCCGGCAACGATCGCGAAGGCGGATTTGAGGTCCTTCTCTCGGAAGACGGCACACAGGCGAAGGGAATCTGGTGGTATACACGAGTCGATACGAGAAAAAACATTCCGCCGAAGGAACACGGCGGTACCTATCACTGGAAGAAGGTGACACCATCACCGGCCAGCGCCCAATGAACAGTTTGTTTCTCCCCAGCCATATCAAGAACTCGGAGTCCGGTCTAACATCACCGCTTCACTTCCTCTGGGAGGTCTTATGCGTAAATTCCTCACCTTTTTTCTCTCTATCTTCTTCGTCATCTCTTCAGCCTACGCGGATGGGGGGCATGATCACCATGCCATCCCCA
Organism: Nitrospira sp.; assembly: GCA_025936075.1. Taxonomy (GTDB): domain Bacteria; phylum Nitrospirota; class Nitrospiria; order Nitrospirales; family Nitrospiraceae; genus Nitrospira_D. Next base: position 2,414 of record JAICUC010000051.1, read on the forward strand.
CGCTGAAAAAACACGTCGGGTCAAAGATTACCTATGGAGAAAACTCTGCGACGCTGACCTTCGGCCCCATTGATCTTCCGACCGGCCATGGCGAAGGCGATATGGGCGATTCCATGCCTCGGTTCAATTTCCAGTTGCCTGAAGACAAATATTTGGTCGGCTTCAAGTCGGCTCTTTCCACGATCGACGGGAAAGAGTTGCCGAGGAATTACCTACATCATATTTTGATGATCAACAACACCAAGCCCAGCGTGTCCTGTCCCGGTGAGCCTCTCTTCTTCGGTGGAGCCGGACTCGAGATGTCCGAGACCACATTCCCCGAGGGATACGGCGTGAAGCTTTCGGCAACCGACAAATTGATGACGGTTGTCGCGTTTTATCACGGGGCCCCGCCCACCAAAGACGTCATCGCAACGTTCACGATGTACTTTGCGCCGAAGGTCAAGCCGGTCAAGGAGATGGAGGTCTATCAGGTCGGCGTCAACATTGTCTGCTTCACTAAATTCGGCGATCGGCCAGCGGATCAGACGGACGAAGGCATCGAAATCGGGTCGGGCGTCCAAGTCCGTACAGCCCCATTAAAGTTTAGTATGGACGGTTGCGTCAAGTACGCATATCCGCACGGCCACGATGAATTGCTCCTCATTGCATTGGAGAATAAGACCAAGAAACAGACACTCCTCCGTACTGTGCCGGATGTTGAGAGTGACGGAACGCTCCGCGAATTCTTACCCCATCAAGTCTATAAAGACGGTCAGGGATTCCAGATCTCCAAGGAAGACGACTATGAAATGGTGATGGTCTACCACCATTCTCTACAGAAAACTGATTTCCAACATGGCATGGGCAATTACCTGCTCTATATGACGCCCGGTGTCTGCTCGGAGCGGGGTAAGACCGCCGCCGCCTACTGATATCTGCCCTCGCAGGCCTGTCGGCAAGAATCACCCGATAGGCCTGCAAACGGTCCACAGTTTTCCTACCATCCTCAGCCCGTCCACCAGGGCTTATTGCATAACCATGAACGGGATGAGGAGCCCGTCTGCCGACTCATGCCGGCGCAGGGTCCCATCCGGTTTTTCTCCGCCTCGACAACCGATTTTTGCTCGCCATTGTACGGAAGACCAAATCCACTGGATGAAACAGCTCCCCGGGTGTATACTTTCAACCTAGTGATGATACGTAGACCTATTTCCCACACGACAAACTACGCAGACACATAAGACCTCATACACCACGCTCATGACGGATCGCACGGCTCCGCAATCGTCCCCTTGTCAATCAGGCATAGCATCGTTGCAACGACTCACGCAGTTCGCGCGAGACATGGGGCATCCGACAAGCCTCCCCATCATCGCAGAACGCATTCTTTCCGGTCTCTCCGAAGTGTCCCAGCTGTCTCACGGGGTTCTCTATCGATTTGATCGCGAACGCGAATGTTTTTGCCAGGTAGTTTTACAAGGGCAGATCTCTTCGACCGCAGCATGTCCTCTCGTTCCCCTCGATCATCCCCTTGTTCAACAATTGGCTCGCCACCAAGACATCCTCGACTCGTCCGCGTTGACCGATTCCCTATACAGTGCATCGTTGGACAATACGGCGGGTGCTCAGCTCGCCACTCTTCCCGTCAATCTGGCCATTCCACTGCTGAATCGGGGAAAACTGATCGCCTTCGTGTTGCTTCAATCCCGGATAGATCCCACGGTCATTCCCTCTCCTACGAAGGAACTTCTGGCTGCGATGGCTCAGAATGCCGCCAACGCACTCGATTCTTTCCTGCTGTATGAGGATCTCCGGCAGTCCCAGGCCCTCATGCGACGAACCGATCGATTGCGTTCTTTGGAAACTATTGCAGGGGGGTTCGCTCATGAAATCCGAAATCCTTTAACATCGATCAAGACCTTCATTCAGCTCGCTCCGGAGCGTAAGGATGACAGTCAATTTATCGGTGAATTCAGCCGAATAGTGCTCGATGACGTCAATCGAATTGAACGGTTGATTCAGGAAATTCTCGACTACGCTCGGTACATGGAACCCCGGTTGACCGACGAGGATTTGAATGAAATCGTCTCGTCGTGCCTGTACTTCATCCAAGTGAAAGCCGACAGTCGCGGGATCAAGATTGAAAAAGATTTGGCGCCTGAGCTCCCCCGTGGCATGTTAGATCGGCAGCAAATTAAACAGGTCCTTTTAAACCTGCTCTTGAATGCCATGGATGCCATGAGCGAAAAACCCGGCACTCTTCGAGTACGAACCACCAGGCTCCAAAAAGCGGACGGTGCGGTGTGGACCCAGGTAGAGATCGAAGATACGGGGCACGGCATCTCATCCGAAAATCTTGACCACATCTTTGACCCGTTCTTTACCACCAAACATGCAAGCGCCGTGAATGAAGGAACGGGGTTGGGACTGACCATCGCTCATCAGATCATCCGGGAGCACCGAGGAGAGATTCAAGTTCAGAGCACGGAAGGGATCGGAACGACCTTCCGCATCAATCTTCCCTCCCATCGGGATTAGAATACAAGGAGCGCTTGTGGAAAGCTCGTTTGTTCGGAAACGAATTCTATTGATCGATGACGATCCCCGAGTCCGTGCCTCTCTCAAAATGGTTCTCGAACCTCTCTATGACATTTTTCAAGCTAGTGATGCACATGAGGGGCTCGATGTGTTTCGGAAGGATGAGCCCGATCTCATCCTGCTTGACGTCATTCTGCCGGGAACAGACGGACTCGCCGTACTTCAAACGCTTCGCATGGAGAGCAAGACGACCCCCGTCATTATGCTCACAGGCACCAAATCCGTCAAAACAGCCGTCGACGCCATGAAGCTCGGTGCCGCTGACTATCTCTCGAAACCGTTCGACGTCGATGAACTCCGCATCGTTATTGATCGCGTACTGAACTCCTCCGAATTGGAACGAGAGGTCAAGCAACTGCGGGCACAAGTGGTCCAGCGCTATGCCTTTCATAATCTCATCGGGAAAAGTCAGGGCATGCAGGAGATCTATTCAAAGATCGAGCAGGTCGCCGACAGCCGTACCACGGTGCTCATTACGGGAGAAAGCGGCACGGGAAAGGAATTGGTCGCGAGAGCCTTGCACTACAACAGTGCTCGGCGCGAACGCCCCTTCATTGCGCTGAACTGCGCAGCGCTGCCCGAAACGCTCATCGAAAGCGAACTCTTCGGCCACGAAAAGGGGTCGTTCACGGATGCCACAGCTCGACGGGTCGGACAGTTCGAGTTGGCGAACACCGGAACGTTGTTCCTGGACGAAATCGGCGATTTAAGTCCCGTCACCCAGGCCAAGCTCCTGCGCGTCATCCAAGAACGTGAATTTACGAGAATCGGCGGGGTTCAGTCCATTAAGGTCGATGTCCGCATTGTAGCGGCGACGAACAAGAATCTTGACGACCTCGTTCGAAAAGGACAGTTCCGAGAAGACCTCTATTACCGCATCAACGTCATTGCGCTTTTTCTCCCTCCACTCCGTGAGCGTGGTGAAGATATTCCCCTCCTGGCCAAACATTTCCTCGAGAAACGGCTGGAAGAGGAACGCCGCCCCCCGATCGAATTCGGAAAAGAGGCACTGGAGCTTCTGACTCGTTATTCTTGGCCGGGCAATGTTCGGGAGCTGGAAAACTTCGTCGAACAAGCGTTCATCTGGTCCCAACATGCCGCGCAAATCACTCCGGAGCATTTTCCCACGATGATCAAGAGTGACTCCCGTTCAACGTCGCTTCGAGACGATACTCTCGCCGGTCGTATGTCGCTTGAAAAAGCCGTGATGGAGTTTGAACGAGAAATTATTCTTGATGCGTTGAAACGAACCAATTATGTACAAACCCACGCGGCGAACCTCCTGGGAATCAGTCGCCGGATGCTGAAATACAGAATGGACACACTCGGCATTGGTCGCCCCGACAATTCTACCGTCCAAGAGTCTGACCAAACCATGCAAGAATGACACACTTATGCACAAGAATGTCACATTTATGCACATATATCCCCTTCATCTTACTGTAATATTAGGTACCCTATTGTTATTGTAAACTACGTATAGATGCCCACCCTTCCTACCACTACTCTATATTGAAATGCCATGTAAGCTTATGAAAAGGAATGAGAATTGCTTGCTTATGACGCGGTTTGGAGTAAGCAACGAGCATGGTCACGGCTTCTTGTCAGGCAGGAACCCAACCGACAGTCCTCGTCATTGATGATGAAGCGGGGCCCCGCGATGCCCTTAACGTGATCCTTCGCACCTTCTGCAACGTCCATTCGGCAGAAAACGCCAAGACAGCTCTGGAAGTCCTCCATCAGGAACCCATTGATGTGATCACGCTCGATCAAAAGCTTCCGGATCGTCACGGACTAGACTTGCTCAAAGACATCAAGCACCATCGTCCCGACGTAGAAGTCATTATCGTCACGGGATACGGAAGCCTGAAGTCTGCCATGGAGGGTATCCGACAGGGAGCTGCCGGCTATTTGCTTAAACCTTTCAACGTGAGCGAATTGACTACCCTTATTCAGCAGACGATGGACAAGAAACGCCGACTCGATTTTCTTCGCCACTGCCTTCGGACACTGCCGGACCTTTGGGGCTCAGAGGAAAAGAGCGCACAAGCATGGGACAAGGTCAAGACAGGATATGCTTCGCTCTCCAACGCACAAGGCGATGCCGCTTTGCAGCAAGACGATATGAATCTCCTTCCGCTCTTGTCCGATATTCTGGAAGCCACCGATCGCCAATTACTCAATCATTCGAGCCGAGTGAGTTTCCATGCCACGCTGATGGCCACCCGACTCAATCTTACCTCCTCCGAGCAAAAATCATTGGCCTTGGGAGCCTTTTTGCATGACATAGGGAAAACCAGCCTGCCGTCGTATAGATTTTCAGAAGACCAGATCCTTCCATCCGGTGAAGCATCTCTCTGTAGAGAGCATTCCGACAGAGGCGCGCGGATGATTGCGCCGTTGGATTTACCGATTGAGGTGGGGCAAATCGTCACATCCCATCACGAGCGCTGGGATGGACAAGGCTACCCTCATGGACTCCGAGGCACGGAGATTCCCTTACCGGCTCGCATCGTCGGCATCGCCCAAACATTTGACCATTTGACCGCCGACACACCTGGGCGCATCGCCCTCCCGCTGGATGTCGCAATCCGCCACATCTCGCTTCAATCTCATACACATTTTGACCCGCTGCTGCTGGAATTCTTCATCCAAGTCGTGAAGGACTTGCCCATTTCGTCTCCCGTCATGGACATCGCTCCCGCCGCTTGATCTATTCGGGCGCTCCAGCGATCAGCTCTGCCGCCGCTGATCGTGTCTTTTGAGTGATTCGCTCCCCTCCGAGCATGCGCGCAATTTCCCCCTCGCGGCTCACACCGGTCAATAAACGCACCATCACCACCGTCTGCCCCTTCACTTCCGACTTTTCGACAGAGAAATGATGTTGGGCTTGAGAGGCGACCTGCGGAAGATGCGTGATGCACAATACTTGATGGTATCGGCCCAATTCCCTGAGCCGTTTCCCGATCGTGGCCGCGACCGCCCCTCCGACTCCGGTATCAATCTCATCGAAGATGAGGACCGGCACGTGATCGACATCAGCAAGGACGGATTTCAATGCCAACATAATCCGCGATAGCTCGCCGCCGGATGCCACACGAGGCATCGGTTTCAACGGCTCGCCGGCATTGGCCGACAGCAGAAACTCCACACGATCGGCCCCATCGGGACCGTAGATTTCTTCAGCCCCGGTCGGCATGACTTGGACCAGAAACCGTACGGATCCCATTTTCAACGCGTTGAGCTCTTTGCCCACCAGTTGGGTCAACCGTTGTGCTGCGTCCGCTCGCTTTTCTGAAAGCGATCGGGCCAGCACCGACACGTTCCGTTGTTGTTCCTCAATAAGTCGATCATACCGATCCAGCTCGCTGTCCGTCACACGAAGTTGCTCCAATTCGTATTTCACTCGATCCTGGGTTTCCAGGACGGATTCGATCGTCCCCCCGTATTTCTTTTTCATCTTGTGAATAACGGCCAAACGATCTTCGATCGTACCGAGTCGCATGGGGTCGGCGTCCAAGCCCTCGGCATAACCGCGAAGAGAATTGGCGACTTCTTTCAGAAGCACCCTGGCCTCTGATGCAAATCGAAGGGTGCCTTGCATTTCCAGATCGATCTGAGCCAGCTCTTCCAACACGCGCTCCATCAACCCCAGATTCTTCAAGATACCATGAGCATCGTCCTGAATTTGTTCTTGAGCTTCCGATGTCAACTCAGCCAGACGCCGCGACGCCCCCAACCGATGGCGTTCGGCTTGCAGCACCTCTTCCTCTCCAATACGGCAGGCAGCCGCATCCAATTCCTGCTGTTGAAAACGCAACACGTCCTCCTGCTGGGCACGCTGTTGCAACCTGGCGGCAAGCTCAGCGCGTTCTTCACGGAAACGTACCCAATCACGATGGGTCGATCGATACTGGGACCGCAGTTCCAACAGCCGGCCGAAGGCATCCAGTACCTCTAGTTGAGCGTGAGGCGACAGGAGCGATTGCTGGTCATGCTGGCCATGGATATCGATGAGCGTCCCTGCGAACTCTTCCAGCACGTGGACCGGACTTAAGACTCCGTTCAAGTAAACACGGTTTCTTCCTGAACGAGCAATGATGCGTCGAATGATGAGTTGAGAATCTTGCGGTCCAAGGATCTCTTGGGCCCGCAGCCGTTGTAGAAGGGGATACGTGAGCGGAATCTCGAACGATGCTTCTAGTTGAGCTTCCTCTTCGCCGAATCGAATCTGATCGCTGGAGGCCCGTCCCCCTACAAGAAGAGCCACCGCATCGATCAATAAAGACTTACCGGCCCCCGTCTCCCCGGTCAACACGGTAAATCCTGAGTCAATGGTCAGACTCAGCCGTTCGATCACAGCAAAATTTGTGATACGCAGCTCAGTGAGCATGGCTGCAACAGCGGCAAGGCCAAACTAGCTGCAGAAGACACATATGGGCATTCAAAATGACCCGTGCCATCCGAAAAGCATCCGTGACAGCAGGCGCGATGCTCAAAACAGCTGTCTAGCGAGACCGCAGCGAGACGCACGACGCGATGAAGTAAGAGCGCCACGTCTATATGCGCCGGCGAGACGGTGATACGGCCGTGTCTTAGTGAGGCAAGTAATCTTTCTCACCCAGCTCACCCCGAGCTGCCCTCGCAGCTCGTTCCCGGTCGGTACGTTGAGCCTCTGAACGATGCGAGAACGAGGTTGGAGGCCGTTTTCAGCATCTTGCTAGGCGGTCCCGGCATGCTGAGCCAACAGTGAGTCGATCATTTCTTTGAATTGGCGTTTTGGTCTGGCACCCACCAGCTTCTCGACCGGCTGGCCGTTTTTGAAGAAAAGAATGGTGGGGATACTCATGACCTGGTAACGCCCGGCGACCTCGGGATTTTCGTCGGTGTTCAGTTTTCGAACTTTCAGCTTTCCGGCATATTCCTTTGCCAACTCATCGACGATGGGAGCCACCATTTGGCAAGGGCCGCACCACACGGCCCAAAAATCGACCATGACGAGTTCGGACGCTTTCATCACTTCGGCATCCCAACTGGAATCTTCAACTTTCAAGGCTTCACCAGCCACGTCAGCACCCTCCTTCAGGATTGAGATCATTACAAGTCATTGCAAGGCATGGTACCCCACCACTGTTTTTAGTGTCAAACACGGATCACCGTCTGGTTTGAACCTCAGAAGGCACCGCCCCTGTCTTGGAGGTCTGCGGAGGAATACCATAGGAGAAGAGCACGGGTCTACGGGGTCGATTGCGGTGCCCCTGCCTCGGAGGTCTGCGGAGGAATACCATAGGACCCACCCAGTGTCGCCCAAGGCAGACCACGCTCACCCCACAGAAGCGGATTCAAGAGAGTCCGCATGACGGCAGTCCCGGCGCTTTCGGTCCACCCTACTCCAGTGAGACTCAACATAAAGCTGTATTGCTCGCGATCCGGGAACTTCAAGTAATACAGCCCCACCGACCAACACTTGCAAGGGTTCTGATAGAGAGCGACTGCGTCCAATTCCGGACTTCTTCCATGTTTGACGTCGTAGTAAGCTTTGGCGCCGAATGTCCAACCCCAAGGGGTACGGAACGCGCCGCCCATGGTCGCAAACTGGATTTCCTCCGTCGGAGCAAACACCTCATTGAATGAGATCGGGTTCCACAGGTCGCCTCGCCTGACCCGATTACCATCTCTCGTGTATCGTTGTCCTACTTCGAAATACCAGTTGGTTCCCTCTTGAAATCGAAGATCCATGTTGAATTGACTCACTCCCGGTCGATAGGGATCGAAGAATGCGTCGACCGTCAGATACCGGTTGATCGGCGGCCGAAGCGCCCACGCCTGCGCCGCTCGTCCGACGACCGGAGTATCCAACCACGTCGTCGACATCAGTGTCGGCAGGTTGTTGCCGATCACGGCCCGCATCCAGATATCAGAAAACCTTTTCCCTTGGATAGGTATAGTGGCCGGTTGGAGCGGCTGGGTGGGTGATCCTAGAAAGGGGAGGACACCAGGAGTGAAATCCCTGGCCATTGTCTGCACATAGCCGACATGATAGCTCTGAGCCACCGTCAGATCGAGCCAATTGAACGCAGTTTGCTTGCCTGATTCCAACACCCGACTGCGCAGCATATAGGTCAGCAAATTCTTCGCTGGTAGGTCATCGACTTGATCGATTTGCGTCAACTTCGATTGATCGGTCTTTGGGACGTACTCATAGGTAACCTTCGGTTCGACCGTATGAAGAAGGCTATTCCCCTCAGAGAGTCTGAATCGGCGTGTCACTTTCGACGTGGCTTCCACTCCCAACCAAAAAGTCTCTCGATGCTGCCCTTCATCCGATTGCGCCCCTCTGGTGTAATAGACTTCACGAAACTTCGCTTGCGGCCGAATCCCAATGACATGCCCGAGATGAATCACATCCGTCGAAATACCAGGAGCCATATCGATCCGGTTAAGTGTAAATCCTTGATCCCGATAGAAATTCACGTAGTTCCCATCCATACCGACCAGCAGCGGCGAATTGAACAGCGAGACGTAGGGAAGGCTATAACCGGCCTCCGGAAGACGTTGAAACGTATCTTTTCCACCGGCTTGTAACGGTTGCAAATAGAGACCCACGAGATAGAGGTTGCCGTAGGGTAAGCGCTGAGTCATCAAGAGATTTGATTCAGTGCTCGGTAAGGCGCGGAGTATCCCCGAATTGCTCAGTTGTTGGAAATAGTTGGGATCTGTGACTAAATTCGCGTTGGCACGGAGCAACAACGTATCGGTGAAATATTGCGTATGGCTCCCAATGAGTGCCGCGCGCCCCTTATTGGCGTCTTGCCCGGTGTCGGTGACGCCTGCGACGTTGGGAAGCTGCGTCTGTTGTAGATAACTCACATACCACTTGCCGCGAGATCGACGGTCCAAGGCATACCGATACTCAAAATCGGACCCATACCCTAAGTCACTGTAATACGACGGCGTCACTGTCAGGTCATGACTCGGATTGATGGCCCAAAAAAAGCCCTGTTTCACGTGGAATCCGAATCGATTGTCATAGCTCGGGATAGGCATCAGAAACCCGGTTCGTCGCTTGATCATTGGATAGGAGAAGATGGGTAGCGGAATCGTTGGTACATCTAATATGCACAACCATGCGCCCTTAAACCCCAATGTATCCCCCAGGGTCATCTCCAGATCCTTAAACCGGAAGCGCCAAGCCGGCACTTCTCCACCTTGCGCATCACAATTCGTGAAGCTGCCCTCTTTGACTCGGTAATGGTATTCAGAAAATCTCTGCATGAGGCGACCGGATATTGATGAGTTTGTCGTCGGAACGTAGAGCCGGCCATGTGTCACAACACCGGCCTCAGTATTGACATTGAGTTCCATTCGCTCAGCCGTCACATCAGCCTGAGGGTCTGTTAAATGGACATGGCCGACGGCCGTAAGGATCCCCGGCAAGGCTTGAATCGTGGCGTGGTCCGCCGTCAGCTTAATCGCTCCCTGTTGAATGACGACCGATCCGTTTGCTTCATAGACATCCTGATCTTGGCGATAGTCGATACGATCTGCCGTGATATCGAGAGGAGTAGACCCGGTGGGCGACGTTCCCGTGCTCCCTGGGTTGTCCGCCGCTGCTCCAGGAAATGGAACGAGAGAGAGGACGGCGACGACGAGAAAGCGCCGCCAGCGGATCCGCGCGGAAGGACCCGCCACGCTAGCCACGAACCGGTGACAGTCCACAGCCACGCACTGCCGCTTTGATATCTCCAAGAAGCATCAATGATCCGGCAATACAGATGAGATCGTGAGGCAAGGCTCGTCCTCTGGCGACTGTCATGGCGTCCACAGGAAGAACCGCCTCGAACACCGGTCCAGGCCATTCGTGCAGAGTTGCGCGGAGTTCGTGGACCGTCGCGGACCGTGCGAGGATCGCCTGGGTCAGCACGATTTCCGACACAAAGGGTAACAGTGGAGCGATAAATCCCCGTCGATCTTTGTCCCGCATCATGCCCCATACGAGAATAATCCGAGAGGAGGGATGCTTGACACAAAAGTCCTTGAAATATCCGGCGAGTGCATGCGCGGCGGCAGGATTGTGAGCGCCGTCGAGCAGGACCTTGGGATACTCGCCAATCGACTCCAAACGACCTTCCCATGAGACCGTACGCAAGCCGTCACGAACCGCTGCCTCCTCCGTCTCAATCCCTGCTCGACCGGCCGCTTCAAGAAGCGCCAACGCACAAGCGGCATTATCCCACTGGTGATGTCCTGCCAGAGCACAAGAAAGATCCTCATACACGCGGGTCACTCCACGATACGTCAATCCCTCGGGGCGATTTCCATCCATGGCAAATTCCCGGCCAAGTTGCCAGACAGGAGCCGACCGATCCCGTGCAATTCGGCGCAGAACCTGTTCGGCTTCCTGTCCCATTCGTCCGATCACGACCGGTACGAAGGGCTTGATGATTCCCCCTTTTTCAAATGCGATCGCTTCCTCCGTGTACCCCAAATATTCCTGATGATCCAAGCCGATCGTCGTGATCGCACTACCCAGGGGTTGCTCCACAACGTTGGTTGCGTCGAACCGGCCGCCCAACCCGACTTCCAGTACGGCGACATCGACTTTCGAATCCGCAAAATAGAGGAATGCCAGTGCCGTGGTCATCTCAAAAAAGGTCGGTTCCAGACTATCGTTTATGGCGGCCCGTACGCGCGCGATCAACTCCTCGACTTGATTCTCCGTAATCATGCGCCCGTTGACACGAATCCGCTCTCGAAATTCGATGAGGTGCGGAGACGTATACAGCCCGACGCGCCGACCGGAATGCTGAAGGACCGATGCAACCATCGCCGCCGTCGAACCCTTGCCGTTGGTTCCTCCGATATGAAGGACGCGAAGCGAGCGATGGGGATTGCCGATCCTGTCCAACAGAATCCGCATCCTCTCCAGACTCAGCTTGATGCCGTGCTTCTGAAGCGCGTAGAGGTACTCAATGACGGAGGAGTAGCTCATCAAACAAGCCGGGAGGACGCCGAGGCCTAAAAGTGATTCACGAGGGTACCGACCGTCTCCTTGAGACGCTTGCGCTCGACGATCATATCGATCATGCCGTGTTCAAGAAGAAATTCGGCCCGTTGGAACTGATCCGGCAACTGTTGCTTGATGGTTTGTTCGATGACACGAGGTCCGGCAAACCCGATCAGCGCTTTCGGCTCGGCAATGATGACATCTCCCAACATCGCCACGCTGGCCGTGACGCCGCCGAACGTGGGATCGGAAAGGATCGAGATAAACGGCAGTTTGGCTTCGCCCAACTTCGCGACCGCGGTCGAGGTCTTGGCCATCTGCATCAACGAGAGAATGCCCTCCTGCATCCGCGCACCCCCGGAAGCGGTGACCAGGATGACCGGTAGTTTCAGTTCCAACGCCCGATCGATCGCGCGGCAGAGCTTTTCCCCGACCACAGATCCCATACTACCGCCCATAAAGCTGAAGTCGAAGACACAGAGCACCACACGGCGCCCATCGACCATGCCTTCACCGATGACGAGGGCATCCTTCCGGCCGGTCTTTTCTTGATGAGCCTGCATGCGGTCTCGATAGGACTTGGTATCTTGGAAGGTCAAGGGATCTTGGGCTTCCAGTTCGGCATCCCATTCTTTGAAGGTCCCGAGGTCGATCAGGAGTCCGATTCGCTCGGTGACCGAGATCGGGAAGTGATATTCACATTTCGGGCATACTTTGCTGTTCCGGTCCACTTCCTTCCGATAGACGATCTCCCGGCAATGGTTGCACTTGAGCCACATCCCCTCGCTGCCCTTTGAACGAGGCGGCGGAACTGATTCTGTCGGCTTCTCTTTCTTGAACCATGCCATGGTTGTCGCCGTAATGCAGCCGTACCCTATCAATGCATTGATCTACATAAATCGGTACAGAATAGCACAGGCTTATCCCCGATGCACCTCCCTACGCATCGTACCTGAACACCAGACAGCCTCAGTGCCAGATAATCGAGGGGACCAGCTTTACCAACATCCACACTCCGACCAAAACACTGGCAAGACTGGCAAAACCTTGCACTCCCACAAACAATCGGCGACTGATGGAACGCGACCAAATCACGGGAATGCTGATCGTCATACCGATGACCATCATACCGACGATTGATCCGAGGCCGAAGATGACAATCGACAAAAGCCCCGCAGCCACACCCGTTGTCTTGGCAAGGATCATCAGCATGAGCGCCGCTGATCCGGCCAATCCATGCGCCATGCCGATACAAAGCGGGCGAATCGAATTGATCATCCAATGCCGATGACCATGATCGTCTTGTCGTTGATGACTGTGGAGGTGGATATGCGGCGCTCCATCGTGGCGATGGCTGTGCATATGCCACTGCTCACGGTAGAGTTTCCGTGCCAAGGAGGCGCCCAGGACGATCAGGAGAATCCCTACACCCGATTCGGCAATGAGTTCAAATTCATCAGAGATATGAAACCCGGAGACGAGGACAATCGATCCGACCAACAGCAGCGTGAGCGTATGTCCGACGCCCCAACAGAGTCCGACGGCACTGGAAGCCAGAAGCGACGGCCGTTCGGCAAGCACCGTCGAAACTGCTGCAAGATGGTCCGTATCCAAAGCATGTCGGAGCCCGAGCAAGAAACCCACTCCCCACAATGTCATGAATTGCGTTTCAGACATGTCGCTTAGGTAACTAAAGGCATGAAACGACGATCCGCAACAATTAACACATCCGAGCACCGAGTCAAGAACAAGATAAGATGAGGAGTCCGGCTATACGTAGTTATCCACCACGAGCGTGCATTTCCAGATGTGGATCTTCTCGCAGCCGATCAATGTCGATCAGCCCCCCGGCTCGAAGCCCGAATCGCTCC
>JAICUC010000092.1 GCA_025936075.1 Nitrospira sp.
GCGGAGACGTTGATCATGGAGGGATATGAGAAGCAGCGGTCATAGAGAGAGGGAAGCAGAGCCGCGGGACGCAAGTCCACATTTTTGCTTCAAGATGTATCTGACAGAATCTGCCGGACAGGAGGATTTGGAGGGCTTGAGATCGTGTTGGAAGAGCGAGGCAGGCGAATAACGTGTTCATTCGACAGTATGAGCGCTTCAACAGAGGATGAATCGGTCGTACAGTTCCTCACGCAGCGTGCGCGCGCCGTTCCGCTTGAAATAGTCCGGCGTTCTCACTCGGAAGTTAGTCGCAGCGGCTCCGGCCTTTTATGCCAAGATCGGACGCACGAGATCTGTTGCAAGGCAGAATATGGCGGAGATCATGATCAAGGGGTATACGAAAGTCACTTCATAACGGACTATACATAATGAGGAAAGTCTATGGCTCTTCCAAAGCTGATTCCTGCCGGTGAGCAGGTTCAAGTCCAACACACGAGTTTTTCGGTTGATGCTCTTGGCCGTTTCGTCTGCAGTACGTGGGACGAAGCCACTGCCAATGGCGGTGCGCCGTTCTCTGCAATCGTAATAGGTGCAGGCATGTATGGCGCCTATTGCGCCGAAAAGATCTATCGTCGACACGCCAACAAGCGGGTCTTGCTGTTGGACGCAGGTCGCTTCATGGTGTCGGAGCACGTTCAAAATCTGGCGCGCATTGGGCTCAATGTGCCCGTACCGATTACCCCTTCGAATGACCCGGGTGCGGCTCGCGAACTTGTTTGGGGCTTACCATGGCGTGGCAACGTCGACTTCCCCGGATTGGCCTATTGCACGGGCGGAAAGTCGGTGTACTGGGGAGGGTGGTGTCCGCGGTTGACCGCCGCCGATCTTCAAGGTTGGCCGTCATCGGCCGCGGATTATCTCACAGAGAATTACAGCCGCGTGGAAAGCGAAACCGGTGTGGTACCGGCGACCGATTTTATCTCAGGGGAACTGTTTGAAGCGTTGCATAATGAGTGCGTTACGGCATCACCACTCGTGCCAAACATGGATGCCGGCATTGGCTCGAACGGAGTCGAGGTCGCCCCGCTTGCCGTGCAAGGTGAATCGCCGAGTTCGGGTCTGTTCAGTTTCGATAAGTTCAGCGCGCTGCCCTTATTGACCGATGCGATCCGCGAAGACGTCGGGCGTTCCGCACTGAACGACTCGAATCGACGGCTCTTCCTCGTCCCCTTGGCCCATGTCGTCAAACTCCACGCGTCCAACAGCAACGTGCACACGCTTGAAATCGATGTCGCCGGCCAACGCAAGTTTCTGCCGGTCGCTCCGCAGTGCGCCGTTATTCTAGCGGCCAGCACCATCGAGAGCACCAGGTTGGCGTTGCATTCATTCCCCACACCGCTCATGGGCCGTAATCTCATGGCACACATGCGCAGCGACTTCACGGTGCGCATTCGACGAACCGCCTTGCCTCCGCTGCCGGCACACGTCCAAACCGCGGCGCTCTTGCTGCGCGGAACAACGAACATCAGGCGTTTTCACATTCAAGTTACAGCGTCGACACATGCCGCAGGCTCCGATGAGATGCTCTTCCGGATGATTCCCGACCTTGACTTGTTAAACGAGCAACTGGCCAACGATGATCCCGATTGGGTCACCATCACGCTTCGCGGCATCGGTGAGATGACGGGTGATCGAACCGCCTCGACACCGAACACGACCGGGAGCTGGATCAATCTGAGCCCCTTCGAGTCGGACGAGTTTGGAGTTCCGCGCGCTTATGTGCATCTGAAACTCAACGCCGCAGATCTCCAAGTCTGGGGGGCGATGGATGCCGCCGCGCTTGCACTCGTCCAGCAAGTCGCCAAATCCCCCGTCAACATTCAATATCTCTACGACGCCGCGTGGCAGACCCAACCTTTTCCACTCTCTCGCCCATTCCCCGAGTGGCACCGTGGGCTCGGGACGACATACCATGAGTCAGGGACGCAGTGGATGGGCGATACGCCAAGCAGTTCTGTGACCAATACTGTTGGACGCTTCCATCACATCAACAACGCATTCGCGTGTGATCAATCGCTCTTCCCGACTGCAGGTTCTGTCAATCCTGTCCTAACAGGACTCACGCTCGCCAGAAGGATTGTCGAGTTTGGCCTTGTGTGATTTGTTACTGGCGACAGTGACCCCGCGAATACATGAAGGGTTCTGCTAAGAACCAAGATCGGGCCTCAACATCCTTTTTTAACGGCACATTGGCCAAACAACTTGGTAGGGCCGTCGTATGCACTTATGGTCAAACGGAATCAGCCGCCCTTAGGAATATGGGATGACACCAACAATCGGAAGAGGGTATTGTTTTGCGTGAGAGTGGTTGCCGAATTGGGATAAGTTTTGGATAAAACCTTCGCAAGGATTGTTGATGATGATCTGAGAGGATACGGCAACCCACTGCAAATGGCCTTGTAACATCGTTTTTAGCTACTCTGTCTTCTTACTGTATCGAATGTGATCCGACCCGTATCGGACCACCACATGTTTCACGTGCACTCAACTTGGGAGGGGACCCATGTCTGCAGCACAAGATTACATCAACCATCCGGATGTTCTGAAGGCCCTGCAAACGGTGAAGAGCGAATGCAGGGGCAAGGAATATTCCGACATCATCGATGCGGGCGATCATCAATATGTCGATCTGGTCATGGAAGGCGGAGGTGTGCTCGGCGTCGCACTGACGGGGTACACCTACGTCCTCGAACAGGCCGGCATCCGGTTTCTGGGCGTGGGCGGGACATCCGCGGGATCCATCAATGCTCTGATGATCGCCGCTTTGGGTCCTCCGGGCCAATCCAAGAGCGAGCGTTTACTGGATGTCCTTTCACGAATGCCGATGGAGACCTTTATCGACGGCGATAGCGACGCCAGAGATTTTTCACAAGCGGTCCTGGACAAGGCCAGCATGGTCAAACTCATTTGGAAGGCCTCTCAGATTATCGACAATTTGAAGGAAGATTTAGGTCTGAACCCAGGGGACGCGTTTTTGAATTGGCTGACCGCCGAGTTGCAAGGAGTCGGAATCAAGACGACGGAGCAACTTTTTCAGCAATTGCGCACCGTTTCTCCGGGATTGGGCCTGAGGCAATCGCGCAAAGATACCAAGCTAACGGATGAAGACAAGGTCGGAACGTTGGTCATGATCGCCGCAGATATCACCACCCAGACCAAGGTCGAATTCCCCAGAATGGCCGGACTGTATTGGTGCAACCCCGAGCCGGTAAACCCTGCCTATTTCGCCCGCGCGTCGATGTCCATTCCATTCTTCTTCTACCCCTTCACGGTCAATGAGTGCTCTCCAAATCGGACCCTCTGGAGTGATTTGGCCGGTTATGAAGGCGCGCTCCCGCAACGCGTCATGTTTATGGACGGCGGTATCATGTCCAATTTCCCGATCAACGTGTTCCACCAGCCCTATCGCGTTCCAACCGCGCCCACCTTCGGCGCAAAAATCGGCATTGAGGGAACTGAGCCTGCCGAAATCACGAAGCCTTCCCAACTCCTCGGTGCCGTCTTCGATGCCGCCCGCCACACGTTGGATTCCGATTTCATCAAGACCAACCCTGACTATAAGCATTTGGTCAAGATGATCGATACCGGCAGCCATCACTGGCTGAATTTCACGATGAGCCACGAAGACAAAGTCGATCTATTTGCTCGCGGCGCGAAAGCCGCCGCGGAATTCTTGTCTGCGTTCGACTGGTCCAAGTATAAGGCGATCAGAAAGGGTCTGGCAGAGGCCTTTCAAGCGAGCGTCGGCAATGGATCGGCAGCGACTGGAACGCATCGGTCGTGAAGCATGAAGCACCGGTGAGGTCCTTCGCCGCAATGAGCGCTCATACAATCAATGGGTCGAACCTTAAACTTGGGTATATGGAGACAGGCGGCGTTTAAGTCTTAACGGCGGCACGCGGGACAACGAATGGCCTTACCGAAGCCATTGACACGTTTCTGCAGGACTGACCTCAACTTGACAGGCTTTAAGAAGGAGAAGCGATCAGATGAACGTCAAGGTCTATCACAATGGAGACGATGTCTTCATCGCGTGGAAACCGGGTGGCTTCATCCCAAATTGCCGTGGATTCGCGTTGATGCGGCGTCGCAACGGAATCGAAGAAACCGTGAGCACGTGGGTTGGATTTGAGGGGCAACCACACCAAGAAGGCGAACATCGCGCCTCCACCGACTGGCCGATCCAAAAGTATCAGTGGACCGACTACATGGCCAACCCCGGCGACAAGGTACAGTATCGCGTCCTACCGATGGTCGGTCCCGACAAGGAAACTCTTCGTCCGGACCCGACAACCGCCAGCGATTGGACCAAAGAGCTCTTCCTCACTCACGAATTCGATCGAAAGATTGAAGCCTATTTCAATCGCGGCATTGTGGCCGCGCAATGGGTATCGAGGCGACTCGGCATCACCGCCGACGATTTGAAGAGCAAAAAGTTGCGCACGG
Organism: Nitrospira sp.; assembly: GCA_025936075.1. Classification (GTDB taxonomy): domain Bacteria; phylum Nitrospirota; class Nitrospiria; order Nitrospirales; family Nitrospiraceae; genus Nitrospira_D. Next base: position 4,489 of record JAICUC010000092.1, read on the forward strand.
TCATTGAAACCCCGAATGATCCGTTCCGCCGGTACCTGCATGGACCGCTGGGTAGCCGGTTGTTCGAGATATTAGCCGACGCCGCCAAGCACAAACGCCAGATCTATGCCGCATTGTACGAACTCGATGATGAACAACTGGAATCCGCGCTCGAAAAACTCGGTCAGCGGGCACACGTCGTGTTAGCGAACGGAAGCGTGAAAAAGCGGGGCGAAGACCAGAATAGCGACGCCCGCGAGCGCCTTCGCGACAAAATCGACCTGCACGACCGATTTATCTCACCCGGCGCGTTAGGACATAACAAATTCTTGGTGATCTGCGATACCCGGAAAAAGCCGCGCTGGGTGTGGACCGGGAGCCAAAACTGGACGAAAACCGGCCTCTGTACGCAAGCCAACAACTCCGTGCTCATCGACGATGTTGAGCTTGCCGAAGAATACCGCAAGCAGTGGGACTCATTAAAGGAGGCGGGCAACGAGACGCCCGAGGACCTTAAGGAAAGCAACAGCGATCCGCGTGATCTAGATGTCGGCAAAGCACCTGTCCGGCTATGGTTCACCCCTACCGTCGGGCAGGTCGATTTGAAGGAGGCCCGCAAGGTCATCATCGGCGCAAAACAAGCCATACTCTTCTTGATGTTCAACCCGGGGCCGAAAGACACGCTGCTCAACACGATCATCGCGGCGGCCCGCGCCGGCACGGTCGGCAAACGCTTGTATATCCGCGGGGCGATCAATCAAGACCCCAGTACGACGTCCAATCCAGTGGAACTCTTTGACGCTCAAAATTCCGAGAAGGCCGATTTCGACGTCGTGCTGCCCGCGGCCATCGACGAAGCCACAGGCTGGTTCCGCCGGGAAATGAAGCAGCTGCCAAGAACGTTCGCCATGGTGCACAGCAAAGTAGTACTGGTTGATCCCTTCGGCGCGCACCCCGTGCTGCTCACGGGATCACATAACCTGGGCCCCAAAGCGAGCACAACGAATGACGAGAATTTATTGATCATCCGCGATGCCCCGGGCCTTGCCGCCGCATACGCCGCAAATATTATGGCTATCTACAACCAATATCGTTGGCGCTTTCGTCGGCAGGTCCAACCAAAGAGCACCCGATGGAAGGGACTCGTCGATGCGGATACGTGGCAGCACGGCTACCTCAAACGCGGAAGCGCCGCCCTTCGTGAAATCGACTTCTGGGTCGGGAAGTAATGATAATGCCGGCCGTCGTATTAATTAAACCGCTATGTGGTATCTGAAAACAGTATACGCTACATAGCGTTTGACCTTGAGTGTAGAGGAGTTTGTGCGATGGCTTCGATGCTGTTTCCTCTCAACGATCTCGGAGCAATCGAACACAAGGGAACAATCACGTTTGGATTGCGGCTGCCGTGTGTCGCTGCAGTCGACGGAAACGCGGTCACCGTCGTTCGCCAAGGGCTATTCCAGCAATTTGGTCAAAAGCACCGACTTCACCCCGCAATTCACGCCCAATTATTGCTTCAGCGTCATCGACCATGGCCGGATCTGGACGGCTGATGTAGTGGATTGGTAGGAAGAGCTGCCGTAATGGGGAGACTTAGGGATCAGCCTTGGTTGAATTCGTCGTCGGACGCGACTAACATTCTTCTATCGGATGAGGCTGGTTGTAAGGATCTTCATGAAGGCTTCCCCGTTCATCCTCTCTATCCTGGCTGCAGTGGTCACGGGATGCGCGCTTGAACAGGAAGTATCACGCACTCCTCGGACGGCGGTTGAGCAGGTCCTGTTGACGCAGGCAGTCGAGCAAGCCCTGGTCAATCTGTCGATTCGGCTGCCCGACGGCGTCAATGTGGACATGGATGTGACCGGGCTCGAAAGTGATCGGTCTCGGCTCGATATGACGAACACGGACCGAGGCACGATCAATCGTCCATCGCGCGATATTGTGTACATCCGAGACGCCGTGGCCGCCGAACTGGGACGCCGAGGCTATCGAGTCTCCGCCCAAGGCGCCGAGTCCCCGTACTTGGTTCGCGTGATGGCGGAGTCGTTCGGAACGATGCAAGGTACCATATTCGTGGGGATGCCGCCGGTTCAGAGCGTGTTGATTCCGTTCTCGCTCCCCGAACTTACTCTCTACAAGCGGCAGAGCCAGAGCGGCTATGTTCGGCTACATATGGATGTCTATGATAATCGAACCGGCGAGTTTCTCGGTTCGACTCCCAAACTGATCGGACGAGCGTATTTCAATCAGTATACGGTGCTGGTTCTTGCGACCTGGCTCCGCACCGATGTGACGGCCTATCCAGCAGCGGGACAATGGTGATTTCAGAAGCGGCACTGGCCCTGGAGCCGGAGTCAGGCGATGCCCAGGATTTGTGTTGGGTTGGATAAAAGGGGTGCGCAACAGACTGATTAGTTAGGCATCACATCGAAGTAGCCACTTTCCTTGAGAGGCCAGAAATGAATGCGAACGAGATTGCCGTGCTAGCAAAAATCACACTGAATGGGTCGATGCCGTTTCCTGAAATTGTAGGCAAGCTCATTGCCAATGGTGTCGAGTATTACCATGTGGATTTCTCCACTGGCTCATTCACCTTCTACAGCGCCTCGGGGGCAGCTGTGATAGCACCTATTACATTCGAAGGACTGCCCTTGATAGCAGATCACTTTGACGCCGCCGCGCTCAAAGCAGCAATTCTCGATAGTCAACAGCATGGGCAAAAGTTTCGGGCGTTTTGCGAGCGTGCCATCCAGGCTGGGGTACAAGGCTACTTCGCATATCTTCGAGGCCAACGAGTCACTTATTTCGGCCGTCAAGGGGATCGGCATACCGAGTGGTTTTCCGGCGTTCGATCAGGTGAGGCCCAATAGATATTTAAGGAGTATGTACCAAACCTTATTTATATGGAGGGTATGGTCATGGAAGGATTTACACGCGCCACCTTATTCGAGCTCAGCAGTAAGACTATTCAGGTCACGTATTCAACGACCAATATTTTAGGAGGTCCCATTTTCAGTTATCGCAATAACATACTCAGTCGCTCGTTCAGGGGTGAAGAAATCCGTATCGAGAACACTGCCATTGGGGAAGTCGTCACCGTCACGCTGGAGACCATTCCGGACTTGCGCACCGTAACCTTCTCTCTCATCGTGCCTGTTGTAACGGTCATGACTCAATCGAGCGGAACTCGTATTAGGGTCCTGGGAATTACCACAACGACCCCCACGACGATTGCCGGACCGCCATCAGGACCGCAACAACTCTATTCCGCCGTTTATCTGAATGGATCCGCGCAGTTTATCGTGTCCTAACCATGAGCGACACCAGCTCCGAGCCATCGGATGGGCTTTGGACAAGCCATTGAATAGGCAAACCGCCCCGGACTACAATTCATCTGTTCGTTCTGTAGCGTCAATGTGAACGGTCAGCGGTGCGGCGCGACTCATCCTTGTGGCCGGTGCTTCTTCCCAGGAACGGCGCTTGAAACTGAGAGATTTCCTCGCCATCTGTGGATTATTCTGGGCCTCATCCGCCCATGCGGGGAGCCCCATGGCAGCCCAAGTCTGTAGTCTGCTTGCATCTCCGTCGTTATCCGCCGTCCAGTCCAGTATGGGAACGGGGGAGGGATGCGCATGGCAATGGCCCAACGGCCAAGCGCTGTCGGTGTATGTGCACATCGACAAACAAAGCGAAACAGCGGCGGAGATCAAACAAATGATGGACATGTACTTGCAGAACCCGGCGTTCAAGAGAACGGCCTCCCCAATTTGTACGGGGGGTGACATGGTCATCGGTGATTTTCGAAACGGCAAAGGTCCTGGCGGCACCGGATACACTCAGTGTCCTGGTTTTGTGCTGACCTTCAGCTTTCAGGGTGCCGATGCCCAAAATCATTTACCAGGCATCGCCAAAAAACTCGCCGGTACAACTTTCGCTCGTTGACGCTTGGAAGATGTCCATTCTCACATCGAGCCACATGAAGAATTTCTTTCACAGGGTCGGCTTTGACAGGGCCATAGGGCAACTTCGATCACGGCACATCTGGATCGTTGAGGGCAGAGGAGTCATCCTTCGTACACTGAAAGGGCGCAATCATGAAAAACGTTGAGATGAGCGTCGAAGGATCTATGTTGACGATCAGAGTGGATCTCTCGAAGGAGTTCGGTCCCTCTTCAACGGGCAAGACGATTATCATTGCTTCGACGGAAGGGAACGTGACCATTCCGAATCGGCAAGAGAAAATCGGGCTCAATGTTTACCGAAAAAAGTAACATCGCTCGTAGCCATTTGGCCCTGCCTTTTTCACCGGCGAGGCTACTTTCTTTTCCGACCGGGTCTTGACAGATCTGAAATAGCGCTCTAGGCCTATCAACTTAGTCTGCCATCCCCAGGAAATTCTCATGGCTGTGGATAGCCCTTTTCCTGATTGTTGACCAACCATTCCGGTAGGGCTTTTTTATGGAGGCCGCACATACACTGCTAGGTATGTGTAAAAACTGTCGAGAGAAGGATAGAAACTACTATTAGTTGGGGCTCTTCCCATACTGTGCGGATGCCTAAAAAGCAGGCACTTTGATAAATAGATATGTCATTTGTGCATGATTTGTTTCAACAGGAGACTTGTTCACAAGGTTATCCACAGAAGATGGGGACCAATATCTTTAAGGCGTTGTTACCCGCGTTTTCGATCCACGTAATGAATGAGATCTCCTTGATATTCACGTTTCTTGACACCCTTCTTGTATTTCTCCGACAATCCGGCGAACTCTGTAGCCTTTAACGCAAATCTTTGAGGGTGGCGATTAGGTGCTTCATTAAGTGGCCCGCGTCTCGTTCCTTGAGATCCGTTGCCATCTGCAATCCGGTCGGTGCCTAAAGACTTTTCGAGGTCGTCATGAAACGTTTTTTCGTCGTGGTAGCTGTTATCGCTCCGATGTTTCTCGTCGCCTGCGCTTCTCCTGCTAACAAGGCGACAGGAGAGCCGAGTGAGCCTGGAAGGGTGACCGCCACTGGATATACCAAAGAAGGCTGTTTGCTCAATCTGAAACTAACGGCGCGAGAGAAAAATGTGCGGTTAGTGCCCGACGACTTACAAGTGGGAACGCCTTGGTTCATGTTCCTCTTCCCATTTCTGAATCATGAAGGTTATCAATGTTCAGCGAGCTTCATCGAGCGAGAGAAACGGCCCGTGAGCAAAGATTCTCTCTATCCCTTCGATTAACGCGGGAAGCCACTCATCTCATTTCATTCCTGTGTCCAATCTCGTCTGCCGACGTGGCTCTTTCCGGTAGACCATAGAGGACTATCAGCACAATGGTGAACGAGGCTTCACTGCCCCGTTGAAAAGTGAATCACGAAGACGATAGGATCGCTTTCTCCATTTCTCTTTCCATTCATGAAGAGGGGCAAGTGTCGAAATCGGTTGTAAGGTTCAACTCAGATGCTTTCGCCTGTGCTTCATTGGCGATTTCATGTACACACGAGTGCATTGAAGTCCGATGGCGGGGCGATTCCATTATGGCCACTGCGCCGTGACTGTGGGTGAGACATGATCATCAAGTTATCCGCTTTCGCTTTTGTATCCATCGCCGTCTTATGCGGCATCATACCGGTTTCTGTTGCCGCCGGAGATTCAGACGTTCGGTCGCCGCAAGAAGAATTGAGCATGATGAGAAATAATCTCCAGCAAGCCAAACAAAAAATCGATGAGCTCGAGCGACAACTTGCCGCCGATAATTTGGAGACTGCAAAGCGACGAATTGGAGAGCTCATTCTTCAGATCCATGCCAAGGAGAATGAGATCTCGGCCTTGAGATCCAGCGCCCACGAGAATGCCAAGAAACTTCGAGAAGACCTTGCGTCGCAGACTGAGGAGCTCAATCAAGCCAAGCGCCGTACCGCCGAAGTCGAACAGCAATTGGCGGCGGGAAAAGGGCAAGACTTGATTCAGGCCAAACGCCGCGCAACCGAAGCGGAACAGCAGACGACGAGGAAAGAGCAGGAACTGGCCCAGGTCAAGCGACGCATAACCGAAGTCGAACAACAAATGGCGGGAAAAGAAGCCGAACTGTCGCAGGCCAAACGTCGCATAGCTGAAGCAGAACAACAGACGACCGGGAAAGAACAGGAACTGGCCCAGGCTAAGCGCCGCACAACCGAAGCGGAACAGCAGACGACGAGGAAAGAGCAGGAACTAGCACAGGTCAAACGACGCATGGCCGAAGTCGAACAACAGATGACAGGGAAAGAGCAGGAACTGGCCCAGGCTAAACGCCGCGCTGCCGAAGTCGAACAACAGACGGCAGCAGGAAAAGAGCAAGAACCGACCCAGGCAAAACGCCGCTTAGCTGAAGCAGAACAACAGACGACCGGGAAAGAACAGGAACTGGCCCAGGCCAAGCGCCGCATGGCCGAAGCAGAAC
>JAICUC010000269.1 GCA_025936075.1 Nitrospira sp.
ACCGGCTGATCGAGTTGTGCCGCGATCTCTGTCTCGGGTAAGCCTCCATAGTAGGCCAACTCAACCGCCTGCTGTTGTATGTGCGGTAAGTTTCCCCACGCTTCTTTGACCAGGTTTCGCAGCGCTTGATCGGCTTGTGAGTCAAAAAAATCGGGACTTTCGCCGGGGAGTTGGCCGGTCTGGACGTCATCGATGAATGGATCCGTTTGGCGAGGAGTGCGAAGACCGCGTGTTCGCACCCGACCGATGGCTCGGCTGCGGGTCAGTGAAATGAGCCACGCGATAGGTGTGCCTCGACCGACATCGTAGCGTACGACCTTTCTCCACACGTCGAGGTAGATCTCATGGAGCACGTCCGCTGCTTCTTCACGGTTGCCGAGGATGCGTAGTGCCAGGCTGAATAACACGGTGCTGGATTGATCATAGAGTTGGCTCAGGGCATGGTGCTCGCCTTTGGTTACGCCGGCGACGAGTTTCGGGTCAATGGCCGAGGCGGCGAGCTGAGAGGATGTATCCATAAGGATGTGATGGTGGTGATCGATGAAATGATCCGCTGATCGGTCAACACTATAGCACTCTCGATACAGTCTATGAAGAAATCGCGCAAAGGATGCGCCGAAAGCTCCATGACAGAAAAAAGAAATCCTATTGCTTTCCGATTATTGTTGAGCGCTGGGCGGGATGATGCGGAGTTTGGGCGGAGGAATAAACCGGCCGATTCAGAGAGGACTTCTTAAGTACGGGATAGTGATCACATGTAGATGTATTTCTCTACCAGACGAGTGAACAGCGTAATGGCCGGTATCTCTAAAACGCACCGGTCAATGTCTCGTCGCAGAGAAATGGCGAGCGATGAGCATTGCCGCATCATCGGCGCCTGTGGCTGAAAGAATGTGTTCGGAAGAAGCTGAAAGCGAACGAACACGCTGCAAAGACTTCTCCCAATGACCATCGACGAAATCATCAAACGAAAGTTCAACGCCCCGCCCGTACCGGTGTAAATAGTCAACCAGTGGCTGTTCATCGGCAAAATTGTATCGCCGTACGTATACCACGGGAGTGCGTAGGGCGACCGCTTCCACCACGGTGCCGTAGCCCGGTTTCGTCATGATGAGATCGACGGACGCCATCAAGGTCTTGAATGAAAAAGGCAGGGATGCGGCGGCGATGAATCTCCGGCTCCCTGGAGGAATCGAGCCGTCGAAGATAAAACGGTATCCGGTGAGTGATTCCAGCCGATTGAACGGGAGTGAGTCCAGGGGAATCCCGCCGAACCCGACAAGCACGGTTTGTTCTCCCGTGGCCAACGCGAGGAATTCGGTCAATTGTTCCCGAGCGGAGGGTGCAGGCTCGGCGATCGGTCCAATGTCGATGATGCGTCGGAAAATTTCCATTTTGGGAGCCGGGCTGATCCGCAGCGCGAGATCTGCTTCGCCATAGGCCTGTCGAATCAACTGGAGGGTCGCTCGGCTATCGATCGATGGAGGTGCGACATACTCGGAGAGCACGAGGTCCCAGGTAAAACTCGCGAGTGCAACGGTAGGAACAGCAGCCGCTTTTCCCGCCGCCAACGCTAAGTAGGAAGTATCGGCCAGGACGACATTCGGGCCGGCGGCCCTCATTGCTTCGGCCTCCGTCCGAAGCCGTTCCTCCCAAGAACCGTGAAATCGGTGGTGCTCCCGCCAGGTGGCTTCGACATCGATCTTCAGCGGCCCATTCTGAACGCACCCTACATCCTGTTGAACGGGACTCACGTCCCATGGAAGACTGAGACGGTCTTTGAAGAAGGAAGGAGAGACCGTCGTGCGCAGGAGAACGCGAAGGTCAGGAACGAGACGGTGTAACGCATTGAGCACCGGCACGACTTGCGCGGCGTGACCGAATCCATGTCCTGAGATCGCAGCCCAGATCAGCGGCATAGGCAGGAAAGCGTGAGAATCACGAATGAACGGTGGAGTAGAAGACAGTATTCAACTACTCGAGTGGTCCGATTCCATGGGGGTGATGTTGTACATCAATTCAAGATCGAACTCTTCAACCAATTCATTGAATGCTCCCGCTCCCATATCGGAGCGGACTTCCGCCATGACGAGATCGATGGCGGGGGCGGCGTGTTGGCCGTATTGCGTGACGGCTGATTCAATTCGTTTTCTGGCATCGTCGAGATTCACGGGGAGACTCCTTTACGGTAGAAGTTTGTGCGTCATAGCGAACGTAGCAGCTCCTGCATCTCCGGCACCAGGTCCTTGCCGCCGTTGGATCGTCCCGAAAGTACCGCCTCGATACCGGCGATGAGAATGGGCTTGGCATCGGCGTTCCTGCCCAGTCGGATCAACGCGCGCCCTAACGCCAGATGAGAGGCTGCATGCGTGGGGTCTAATTGTGTGGCGACAGTCAGATGTTCGACAGCTTCTTCGACGCTGCCGTTTTCCTGAAGGATCTTATTGCCGAGTCCATAGCGGCCGAGGAATCCCTTGGGATTGTTGGCGACCATCTGGCGAAAAGCGTCAATGTCCATCGATCACGGTTCCAGTGCCAAGCGCTACTATACCACTGGAACGACGGGATCGGCCAGATGACAACGTTGGTTGGCGTGCCCCGGTCTTTTTAAGGTGTCGTGACTGGAGCAAGAGAACGGGTGGGGTGGGTGGTCGCTGGTCTTTTAGCCTTCACGGTCACCGTACGAATGCCGGTATCCGGCAGCGGGGCGCTGCTGGCCATATAGAGCTTAGTGTCACGAACAAGTTGTCCCATCAGGTCGGTGAGACAGGCTTCCGTCACGTGTCCTTTCAACTCATCGATCATGATCGGCGTGGCGCCGAACAGCTTGTAATGCACCGTGCCGGAGGAACGGCCTTCGTAGCGCGTGACGTGACCGTCCCAACGCTCGAGCTCAAGGGCCACCGTTGCGCCATATCCATATTCCAGATCGATAAAGGGCGAGAGAAGAAACATGGATCCTCCGATGATGATGCCTTTGAACGCCGAGAGCCAGGAATGGGGTTCGACGGTTTCATCGACGGTGATGCGCGCAGAGACGACCTTCTCTCCGAGCGAATCGGACTTTTCTCCCAGAGGGATCAATGCCGAAAACAGACTGGTGTCTTGGACGCTACTTAAGATCCTTCGCTCTAAGTCGGCAGAGGGATATTGCGATGCCCCGTTTCTTGAAAGGTGAAATGAATTGGTTACGAGCGGGACACGTTCATCATCGGGGAGAGAGTGTGAAATGGTCTCTTTGGGATCGGCTGAAGTTGGTTGTATATCGATCCATCGAGTGCATCCCGTTATACCGCATAACACGAACCCGGCTAGACTCAGGACCGACCATCGCAACATGTTCATCGTCATGATCGCCGTCTCCTCAGAAATAGAATGAAAATCCTGCGAAGGGCAGGCTCGCGTTCAGCCCAAGATTCGGAAATGCCGTGCCGGCGTTGGAAATGTGGTGAAAACGATATCCCGCGTTGAAAGCGAGTTGTGTCGTAACAAACCACGACACTCCCACCCCTCCCGTCAGCACGAAGTTGAACTGATTGGCTTGCTCGCGAATGCGACCACCAAGATCGGTCCAGAAGGGCCCCCCGGCGAATTCTACGTATGGGCGGAAGCGACCAAGGGCAACGAATGTGTACTTGATCCTCGGCGTGAACCCGACGCCATGCGTCAAGAGAGGTTCTCGAAACTCGAGGTAGACCATTTCCGCGCCGAGCGAAACCTGTCCTCTGTACCAGCCGTCTCCGATCGGATCGGTGATAGTCATCATCCACGAGGGCATCAATGCCGGCCCGTGCTGTTTGGTCTTGTGGAGATGGGTCAGTCGATGGGAAAACAAGTATCCAGCTGTCAGTCCAACTTCTTGAGTGCCGACCGTGATCGTGGGAGAGACGTCTCCAGCTTGGGCGAAGGACGCCGTCATCATCGTTCCGAATACCAAGGCCGTGAATCGTCGAACGAACAAAGCCATACGCTCTCCAGGTCAATATCTTGTCGGCTTGTGTGAGGTGAAACTTGATCAACAGGCGTCCAGGTGTGCTGCTTCAATGAAGGTAGCAGAGGATGGGATTCTGTCCAGAAGCCGAATGGATCGATTTTGGCATGGCAAGAAAGAATGTGGGCGTCGGTCAAACGATACGAGCGAATGGAATTTCAGGATGGAGGGAGATTATCCGGATGGCCTGAGCCTAGAGAGATGGGCGGAATCGGTTGGAAACTCCGGCAATGCATAGCGTTCGTCGAGCGCCACCACACGTGCGAGGCATCGCAGGGCGGAGACAGTATCCTGACGAGTCTCGTAAACCTTTGCGAGAAGACGAAGCACCGCAGCCTCGGCCGGTTCGTTCCCGAGTTTGATGTAGTGCTCCGAGGCATTGTTCAAGCAGCGTTCGGCTCTGGTGAGATCTTCCTGATCGAGATAGCATTTACCGAGTTGGCTGTAGGTGACGGCAAGTCCTTCTTCGTTGCCGACCGTCCGATGATGATCGAGGGCTTGTTTGAATGAAACAACAGCCTGATCCCACCGGCCGTCCCGAGCTTCTTGTAGCGCGAGGTTGGTGTAAAGAATCCCGAGGCCCCGATTGTCCTGCAGTTGGTGCAAAAGATCCAAGGCTTCCAAATAGTAAGGACGGGCCTTTTCCTGGTGGTCGGACGCGATATGCAGGTTGCCGAGGTTGACCAGGGTATGAGCCACGGCGGTGAGATTGCGCTCGGTCCGTTGGATCTGGAGCACCTCTCGATAGCACTGTTCCGCTCGTGCGAACTCGTTCATGAGTGCGCAGGTATTGCCCAGGTTGCCAAGGGAATCCGACAACGCTTGCTGATTGTCGGCAGTCCGATCGTCGGTCACAGCCGCTTCCCAGGCAGCGCGGGCCTGAACCAGATCGCCGCGATGGAGAAAAATTCGTGCGCGATGCTTATGATCATCGCTCATGAGCGTTCGGCCATCAGCAATGAGCCCTCAGAGTTAAAAGTATTCCAACTCAGCACTATTTCCTATTAGTCACCGCCTTTGGGGGTATCCCGTCTGAACTCCACTTGAATGTCGTCCTCTTCTTCCAGGCCT
>JAICUC010000079.1 GCA_025936075.1 Nitrospira sp.
AACGCTTTCTTCAAGTGAGTACGGATGAGGTGTACGGCACGGTCGAATCCGGCCTGTCGACGGAAGAAGACCGGGTGGCACCACGCAGTCCCTACTCGGCCAGTAAAGCAGGAGCAGATCTCCTTGCGTTGAGCTACTGGACGACTTATCAATTTCCGGTGGTGGTGACGAGGGGCAGCAATACGTATGGCACCCATCAGTATCCGGAGAAATTCATTCCTCTCTTCGTGACAAATGCCATTGATGATCAGCTGTTGCCGTTATACGGTGACGGCAGATACCGTCGCGATTGGCTTGCCGTCGAAGATCATTGTGCCGGGATCGAGCAGGTTTTTTTTCATGGGGATCCGGGGACCGTGTACAACATCGGCGGAGGAAACGAGCGTGAAAACATTGTGGTCGCCGAGGAGATCCTCTCATACCTAGGTAAGCCGAAGAGCTTGCTTCGCTCCGTGGTAGACCGGCCTGGGCATGACCGCCGGTATGCGGTCGATAGTGGGAAGCTCCATCGGCTCGGATGGCGCCCCGTCGTGCCGTTCGACGAAGGATTGCATGCGACGATTCAATGGTATCGGGAACATGAGTCCTGGTGGCGTCCTATCAAGTCCGGAGAGTTCCGACAATACTATGAACAACTGTACGGGACACGCCTGAAGCAAGCAGGTTAAGGCGAAGATCAAGGAGCAAGAGAATAGGGAACCGAGCCTTAGCCTCAACCTAAACAATTGTGATATGCGCATCCTTATCACTGGAGCCGGTGGGCAACTGGGCAACGCGCTTTGCGAGGTGTTTGGGTATGAAACTGTGATACCCAAGGATTTACCGGACTTTGACCTCACGAATCCGAATGTTGAAGAAGAGATCATCGGCTCCGCTCCCGATCTGATCATCCATGCGGGGGCCTACACCGATGTCGATGGAGCGGAACGAGAACCGGCTCTCGCGTTGGCGGTGAACGCCGAGGGAACGGAGCAGATCGCACGTGCCGCCGTTCGGCTCGGGGCCCGCCTCATGTATATTTCTACCGACTATGTCTTCGACGGGAAACAACGGGTGCCGTATAGGGAAGATGATAACCCACGCCCGATCAATCGATATGGGTTTTCAAAATGGAAGGGAGAGCAGGCCGTTCTGGCGTCAGGCGCCAAGGCACTCATCATCCGGACCGCATGGCTCTATGGATCGGCCGGTAAGAATTTTGTGAAGTCGATCATGCGGGCAGCACAGAGCGAGCCGATCCTGAAGGTCGTGAATGATCAATCCGGTTGCCCTACGTATGCCGAGGACTTGGCCGCTTTCATTGCTTCGCTGGCCAGAAAGGATGTGGAAGGGGTGATCCATGCCACCAATCGTGGGCAGTGCACATGGTATGAGTTTGCGCAGGCCATCGTTCGTGAAATGGGCTTCAGTTGTTCCGTCGTGCCGATCATGACGGAGCAGGCAGGACGTCTTGCCAAGCGACCGCCCTATTCGGTGTTGAGCCCGGACCGCTCGGTGTCGTTGGGCCTCGAGTTACCTGAATGGAACCAGGCGCTCGCCCGATTTGCTAAGGTTGCCCCCTTGTCTCTTAGTTATTCACAGAATTGAGCGTTTCTCTCGGTAAAACCCTTTGCAATTATTTTCAGGGTCGTTAAGATAGCAGTCGATTCTGATCGGGACGCCTCGCTTTTCTTGTCATAAGCGCGTGAAATCGAAAACTCAGCAAAAACCTGCGAGAAGCCTCTTGCGGGAAATCCGGTTATTCGCCACGGATGTGGACGGAGTTCTCACCGATGGCGGCATGTATTATGCCGAGTCGGGTGATGAGTGGAAGAAATTCAACACCCGAGATGGAATGGGAATCAAATTGCTGCAGAAGGCCGGCCTTATTACGGCAATTGTGACGCAGGAACGAACCAGATTGGTAGCCCGCCGAGCGGAAAAGCTCGCCATTCCTGAACTTCATCAAGGAGTGATGGACAAGTTGTCGGTGATCCGAGACATGGCCATACGGCATGGCATCTCGCTCGGGCAAATCGCGTATATCGGCGATGATGTCAATGATATCGAAGTCTTGAAAGCGGTCGGACTGTCGGCGGCTCCCGCAGATGGGCTTCCGCAAGTGATAGGGATCGTCGATTATGTATGTCGACAGAAGGGTGGAGACGGGGCGGTAAGAGAGCTCGCAGAGATGATACTCCTCTCCCGCAACGAGTCGAAAATTACGAAGCCGAAACGATAGGTGGTCAATATGGCGCGGACATATCCACTGTATCCGGTGATTATGGCGGGAGGGAGCGGGACTAGATTTTGGCCGCTGAGCCGCCATCTGTTCCCAAAGCAGCTCTTGCGGATCAGCGGCGAGTATACACTCATTCAGCAGACCATGCGACGTGTCATAGGTTGTGCGTCGGCCGCCAACGTCTTGATCTCGACAAACGCGGCGCAAGCCGATCTCATTCGTTCGCAATTGGTGGACTGGAAAGAGGACCTCGCGAACGGATTCCTTCTTGAACCGGAAGGGCGCAACACGGCGCCCGCCATTGCATTGGCGGCGCTCGAGGTGCTGACACGTGATCCTGACGGACTCATGTTGGTGGTGCCCGCCGACCATGTGGTAACGGGACAGCGCGACTTTCAGGCTGCGGTCCGATTAGCTTCACAATTGGCGGCGGAGGGTTATTTGGTCACCTTCGGGATCAAGCCGATCAGACCGGAAACCGGTTACGGCTACATCAAACCGAAAGGCAACACGCTGCTTGGTAAGCAGGGCAAGTTGCGAGGGCATCTCGTTCAACAATTCGTGGAAAAGCCCAATGCCGCCAAGGCGGCCAGGTACGTGAAAACAGGCGGCTATTTTTGGAACAGCGGCATGTTTGTCTGGCGTGCCGCGACGATCTTGGAGGAAATCGGCCTGCACCAACCGGCGATCCTGGCGGCAATGGAACGGATCAGGAAGCTTAGAATGGATGGTGCTCCAAAACAATCGATCGACGATGTTTATCGCCAAATCGTGTCGGTTTCTATCGATACCGGCGTGATGGAACGGTCGTCGAAGGCAGCCGTGGTGCCGGTGACGTTTCAGTGGTCTGATGTCGGAAGTTGGGGCAGCTTGGACGAAGTGGCTGAGAAGGATAAGGCCGGCAATGTGGTCACCGGCCGGGTGATCGATCTTGAGAGCACGCACTCGATTGTCTATGCGGATCGGCGTGTCGTCGCGACGATCGGGCTGCAAAATATGGTCGTGGTGGACACTCCGGATGCCACACTGGTCTGTCCGAAGTCTCGGGCACAGGATGTGAAAAAGGTCGTCGACATTCTGAAACAGCAGCAGGCGCCGGAACATTTGGAACATCTGACGGTCCAACGGCCTTGGGGATCGTACACCGTGTTGGAAGAGGGACCGGGATTCAAAGTGAAACGTGTCACGGTGAATCCCGGCGGTCGACTTTCACTCCAGATGCATCATCAGCGTAGTGAACATTGGGTGGTAATCAGCGGTACCGCGCGCGTCACGAGAGATCAAGACGTCTTCGATTTGCACGTCGGCGAAAGTACGGCCATCCCGGTGAACACCAAACATCGATTGGAAAATCCTGGGCAGGAAACGGCGCATATCATCGAAGTACAGAACGGTCCCTATCTTGGTGAGGATGATATTGTGCGGTTCAAGGACGATTACGGTCGGATAGCCGGCGGTTGATCCAGGTGAAGTGGGGCGAGGTTCGGCAGAGTGCATAGTCCGACCGGCGAAGAATCGGCTCGCTGAAGGAGGGGTTGTGGGGTTGTTTCGAGAATATGATCTCCGGGGAATCGTCGGGAATGAATTGACCGAGGATCTGGCAGAACGGTTAGGCCGAGCCTATTCCACGCATGTGAGTGGTCATGGAGTGAAAGCGATCAGCGTGGGGCGGGATGGCCGATTGAGTTCTCCGGCTCTCCACAAAGCGCTTCTGAAAGGATTGCTTGCCGGTGGGTTGGATGTCATCGACATCGGAATTTGTCCCTCTCCCTTGGTGTACTTTTCATTGTTCACCTTGCCCGTCCACGGCGGCATCATGATTACCGGGAGCCACAACGTGGCGGAATATAACGGATTCAAAATCTGTGTCGGCAAGACGGCCATCCATGGTGAAGAAATTCAAGCACTTCGAAGAGTGATGGAAAAAGGTGCATTCGTATCGGGGAGAGGGTTTCTCTCGGAGCATCCGATTATTCCTGACTATCTGGCGTACATTCAGCAACACTTCTCTCATGTTCAAGCGAACCGGCTGCATGTCGTGATCGATAGCGGGAACGGAGCGGCCTCCCTTGTCGCCAAACAAGCGCTTGAGTTGTTGGGATGTAAGGTAACGGGGCTCTATTGTGATCTGGACGGACGCTTTCCCAATCACCATCCGGACCCGACGGTCCTTGAAAACCTGTCCGACCTCATGCAGGCGGTGAAAGAACATGGGGCCGATGTGGGAATCGGATATGACGGGGATGCGGACCGAATCGGCGCTGTTGATGAGCAGGGCCATGTGTTGTGGGGGGACCGTCTGCTGGTTCTCTACTCGCGTGACATCCTGGCGGTGAAACCCGGCAGCACCATCATCTCGGAAGTGAAAGCGTCGCAGAGTCTCTACGACGATATTGCCAAGTGCGGCGGGCGTGCCATCATGTGGAAGACCGGTCATTCGCTGATGAAGGCGAAAATGAAGGAAGAGGCGGCGGTATTGGCCGGTGAAATGTCCGGGCACATGTTTTTTGCGGATCGGTACTTTGGGTATGACGATGCCGTCTATGCATCGTGCCGGCTGATAGAAATTCTGACGAAGGCCGGACAGCCGCTTTCGGCGTTAGTGTCGGATTTGCCTCAGTCGGTCGTTACCCCTGAGATACGAGTGGATCTTCCTGATGCCGTCAAGTTCGATGTCGTGGAGCGGATTCGCAAAAAATTCACTGAGTACTTGAAGACCAAACAGGGCCTCGGGCCGAGGAAGCTGGCGCTCCAAAACCTGATCACGATCGACGGGGTCCGTGCGATATTCGATGAAGGGTGGGGGCTTATCAGGGCTTCCAACACACAACCAGCCTTAGTACTGAGATTTGAAGCGACATCTTCCGCACAACTCCAGGTCATTCAAGCGCTCATCGAGGATGAACTCGCCGTGGCCAAACGGGCGCTCGGGTGCTAGGAGTCCGTGCGACATTACCCCTTCTATTGCGGCCAAGGATGCCGGGCTATCTGCATCGTTCTCGGCGCGAGAAAATCCTCCACGGATTCCATCGAATAGGCCTCCGGTTTTTGGAGAACCTGCCGGCTCACCGTCTCGCCGGCGTGCGCAAACATGACGCTCCTTGCTCGTCGCGTCGCGCACCCTGCGGTCTCGCATCCGGCCCCACCTTCTGCGTCTCATGACGAACGGCAATGTCGGACAGGTTCCCCCCGCCCATGTCTGGTTTCTTCGGGCTCCCACTGTTGCTCAGAGCTGCCGGTATGCTGTCCTTGTCGTGGTGGTTGCTCTGTCACCATACTCTTCCGGTTCCATCGAAGCTGAACCGCTCGGCGAAGCGAAGCGTCCGTTTCAGGTTGGAGAACGGTTGACGTACGAGGTTTCCTGGCTCAACCTTCCAGCAGTCATTGCGGTGATGGAGGTGGCCCGAGTGGATGGGCCAAAGAACCAGGCCGCCGCGAAGCTGGTGGGGACCGCACAATCAACACCGATTATCACCAAGTTTTTTCCTGTCGACAATCGTGTGGAATCGGAACTGGATTTGGATACCCTGACTCCGGAACATATGACGTTCCGTCGGCGCGAAGGCAAAAAGAAAGAAGATATCGAGTATGTTTTCCATCAAAAAGAAGGCCTGGTCACGGCCGTCAGAGGCGGAACGACGGAGTCGCTTCCTATTCCGGCCGGGACACAGGATATCATTTCATGCTTGTACTATACGCGTACGGTGTTGCCTCCGAATCCGGGTGCCTCGCTGAAGATGAACGTGTATCATGATAAGAAAAATCGTCCGGTCGAGGTTCGTGTCGAAGCTATCGAAACCATTGAAGGGGCATGGGGAAAGGCGGAGACTGTCCGAGTACTTGTCATTATGCCGTTCCATGGGTTGTTTATGAATCAGGGCAACATCCGTGTGTGGGTCACGAATGATGAACGGAAGACTCCTGTGCGGATGAAAGCGAAGGTCGTGCTCGGATCGATCGTCGCAGATCTGGTCGACGGCTTGGCCGGAATCGGGTCCACCGAACAAAAGTCCTAAACATTGATTATTGTTCGCACGGATCAAACCCGTTATACTGGGCGTCAGTATGCGAGAGTTTCCCCTTACTTTAAGCCGCTTTATCATTCAGAGTCAGGCCTCGCATCAGGATGCCACGGGAGAATTCTCCAGTTTGTTGACTCAGATTGGTCTGGTCGGCAAGCTCATTTCGCAAGATCTTCGGCGAGCCGGACTGATCAATATTCTTGGAACCACCGGCGATACGAATGTGCAGGGGGAAACGGTCAAGAAACTGGACGCCATCGCGAACGACGACTTCGTCAAAGTCTTTCAACACAGCGGATATGTCTGCGCCTTGGCTTCCGAAGAAATGGAAAAACCGATCTCGATACCAGGCAACTGGCCGCACGGCAAATACATGTTGCTGTTCGATCCGCTCGATGGTTCCTCTAATACGGACAACAATATGCCGCTCGGGGCCATTTTTTCCGTTCTCAAGTATGGCCGGTCCGACCGTTTACCCGGTGAAGAGGAATTGTTGCGCCGAGGGACTGAACAAGTCGCGGCAGGGTATGTATTGTACGGATCGAGTACCATGCTTGTGTACACCGTTGGACAAGGTGTGTATGGGTTTACGCTCGAACCCGACATCGGAGAATATCTCTTGTCGCACGAGAGGATCAGGATTCCGGAAAAGGGAAAGGTCTACGCTGCCAACGAAGGGAACTACCACAAGTGGTCCGAGGGAACGAAGAAGTATGTGGATTCACTCAAGGTCAGCGAAAAGACGACAGGTCGTCCGTACAGCAGCAGGTATTCGGGTTGTCTCGTGGCCGACGTGCATCGCCTATTGCTCGACGGCGGCATCTATCTCTATCCGGGGGAAGTCGGTAAACCAGACGGGAAGCTGCGACTGCTCTATGAGGCCAACCCACTGGCGTTTGTCGTTGAACAGGCCGGCGGGAAAGCCTCAACGGGAACGTCGAGGGTGTTGGAAGTGGAACCAAAGAAATTGCACCAGCGTGTGCCGCTGATCATCGGAAGTCGACAAGATGTCGAGCAAGCTGAAGCGTATATTCAGGGGAAAGCCTAGGTGCACCTGTATGTGTTACTGTGATGTGGTGGGGAGGAAATTATGGGAGACCGGGTTCAAGAAATTCTGAGTTGGTATGGCAGTGACAATGCCGGCACTAAAACCAACATCGCTCGTCTGCTCCGGTCCGGCAAGTTGGCCGGGACCGGCAAATTGGTCATTTTGCCGGTAGACCAAGGATTCGAGCATGGTCCGGCACGGAGTTTTGCGGCGAACCCACCCGGGTACAATCCTCACTACCACTTTCAACTCGCGATCGAGGCGGGGTGTAATGCCTATGCCGCACCACTGGGATTTCTGGAAGCCGGGGCAAGTGAGTTTGCGGGTCAGATTCCCCTCATTCTCAAGCTTAACAATCACGACGTGCTGCATGACGACAAAGATCCCATGCCGTCCGTCACGGGCAGCGTGAGGGATGCGCATCGTTTAGGTTGTTCAGCCGTAGGATTCACGATTTATCCGGGGTCCGCTCATTGCAACGGCATGTATGAGGAGCTGCGGGCCATTGCCGAGGAAGCCAAGGCCGGCGGTCTTGCCGTTGTCGTCTGGTCTTATCCCCGTGGGGCGGGGTTGAGTAAGGAAGGAGAGACGGCGATAGATGTCGTCGCCTATGCGGCGCAAATTGCGGCTCAATTGGGTGCACACATCATCAAGGTAAAATTGCCGAGCGCGCATTTGGAACAGGCTGCCGCCAAGAAGGTGTACGAATCGACACAAATTCCGATCAAGGCTCTGGCGGATCGAGTGAAGCACGTCGTCCAGAGTTCGTTCGGTGGTCGTCGGATCGTCATTTTTTCGGGCGGTGCCAAGAGCGAGGATAAGAACGTATTCGAAGAAGCTCGGGCCATTCGGGACGGTGGCGGCTTTGGCTCCATCATCGGCCGGAACTCATTTCAGCGCCCGAAGGCTGACGCGGTCAAATTTCTTCAGACCATCATGGGGATTTACGCCGGGGAGATCCAGTAGTTCTCGGCTGCGACCTGGAAGATTGGATGACATTATGAATCAGCCGGATCTTGGACAGAAGCCGACTCGGGGAACCAGAAATTGGATCGTTGCCGCAACCTTGTTGACGGCCGGCATGATCATCGGTTTCGTCGTGGCCTCGGATCTCGGTTGGTTGCCGAACGGACATGCTGTGCCCGACTCGACTTCTGTCGCTCCGCCGCCTCCGGTCGCCAGACCCGTCTCGACCGCTCCGCAGCCGGCGTTGGCCGGGAGTAATCAAACATTCGTGGAAATTGCAAAGTTAGTCAAGCCTGCAGTGGTGAATATCTATGCGACTAAAAGCGGACGTTCTGAAGGATCAGGTGGCACGCCGTTCGATGACCCGTTGTTTAGAAAGTTTTTCGGTGACGAGTTTTTCCGAAGGTTTGAACACCCGAAAGAACGAAAAGAACGCGGGCTCGGATCCGGCGTCATCGTGGAATCCAATGGGTTGATCATCACCAACAATCATGTCGTCGGCAAGGCGGATGAAATTCGCGTCACCCTGTCGGACAAGCGTGAATTCAAAGCGAAGCTGATCGGCACCGATCCGAAGACCGATGTGGCCGTTGTAAAGATCGACGCAACGGGACTTCCGACCGTAGCCTGGGCGGATTCAGACCAATTGGAAGTCGGAGAGTTCGTCCTGGCCGTCGGGAATCCATTCGGACTCACACAGACCGTCACCTTGGGGATCGTCAGTGCTCTTGGGCGGGCCGCAGGTATCGCCGAATACGAAGATTTCATCCAGACGGATGCGGCCATCAACCCGGGCAATTCCGGTGGACCCTTGGTCAACGTGAGGGGTGAGTTGGTAGGGATCAATACGGCCATATTCAGTCAGAGCGGCGGAAACATGGGAATCGGTTTTGCCGTGCCGAGTAATATGGCTCAGACTATTATGAGCCAACTCGTACAAACGGGAAAAGTTGTTCGTGGCTGGCTTGGGGTGTCTATTCAGGAGTTGACGCCGGAATTGGCATCTCAATTCGGCATCACGGAGACAAAGGGTGTGCTCGTCAGTGATGTCATGGACGACAGCCCGGCGAAAAAGGCGGGATTCGAACGGGCCGACGTCATCGTCGAGTATGACGGCAAACCCATGGATTCACCGACTCACTTACGCAATGCGGTGGCTCAAACGCCGGTTGGGAAAAAAGTTACAATCAAATTCATTCGCGATAAAAAACCGAAAACGGTAGACCTTACCATCGTCGAGCAGCCCAAGTCGATGTCGCAAAACGGCGAAGATGATGGAGGGGAATCGGCCACGCCGACCGGTGTGCTTTCCAGCCTTGATGTCCGAGACTTGACACAGGAGTTGGCGAGTCGGTACGGATTGAAGTCAAGTGAGCGGGGTGTGGTCATCGTTCGGGTCAAGCCTGGGAGTACGGCTGAGGAATTGGGGGTGCGGGAAGGTGATATCGTCCTTGAAGTCAATCGCCAACCCGTGTCGTCGGTGAAGATTTTTGAGCGGATCGCCGGAAAGCTGCCTAAGGATCAAGCGGTCTTGCTTTTGTTGAAACGGCAGGGGCGGACGATCTACCTGACGCTTCGTCCATAAGGATTGCCGAAGCGGATGGAGGTGCCAAGGTTTCGCCAGCAATTGCGTTCGTGCGCTTCCCGCAATGAGTAAGGATAGCCTAGACTCCAGCCGTGAGTAACCATACCGTGGCTCTTGTCCCCGCCGCCGGACGGGGCCTTCGCATGGGCGGCTCGGTGCCCAAACAATTTCTCGCACTCGGCGGTCAGCCCCTCATCTTCCATTCGCTTCGCGTGCTTCAAGCTTCTTCCGTCATCGAGGAAATCATTCTGGCGGTTCCACAGAGCGAGATGGACTATTGCCTCAAGGAAATCGTGGCAAAACATCGCTTTACCAAGGTGACCAAAGTGGTACCGGGAGGACAGGAACGGCAAGATTCCGTCAGGCATGCGCTTGAGGCGGTCCATGACGATGTCGATGTGGTGTTGGTGCATGATGCGGTTCGTCCGTTTCTCACAGAACATATGGTGGAAGGAGTTGTGAAGACGGCACGGGCCAAGGGAGCGGCAATTATCGCACTCCCTATGAAGGATACCGTTAAACAAGTTGGAGTCGACCATGTCATCGAGCGCACAGTTGACCGACAGTCATTGTGGTTGGCGCAGACCCCGCAAGCCTTCCGTCGAGATTGGCTCTTGGCGGCCCATCGGAAGGCTCATGCTGAAGGAGTACGCGCAACCGACGATGCCTATCTCATCGAGTGGACCGGGTATCCGGTGTGTGTCGTCGAAGGAAGCGGCGAAAACATCAAGGTGACGAGGCCGGAAGACTTGGTGATCGGCGAGGCGATCTTGACCTCGCGGCGCTCTCGGGACATGAAAGGATCAGTATGAAGAAAGGGTCTCGCATCGGCTATGGCTATGATGTCCACCCCCTCGGGGCGGATCGCCCGTTAATCTTGGGAGGAATTGAAATTCCCCACACAAAGGGCTTGCTCGGCCATTCTGATTCCGACGTCCTTGTTCACGCGGTTTGCGACGCCTTGTTGGGAGCAATGGGGGAGGGAGATCTCGGCCGGCATTATCCAAGTTCCGACACCAAGTATAAAGGGATCTCAAGTTTGAAACTGTTGGAAGACGTCATGGCGAAGTTGAACGCGAAGGGATATCGGGTGGGAAACATCGACACCGTGATAGTGGCTCAGGCTCCTCGGCTCGGTCCACATCTTCCAGCGATGCAGAAGAAAATAGCGGAGACCGCCGGCATTGAGCCGGATCTGGTCAATGTAAAGGTGAAAAGCGGGGAAGGATTGGATGCGGTCGGACATGAAGAGGGAATGATCGCTCATGCCGTGTGTTTGATCGAACCGGTTTGACGCCAAGGTACTACCTGATATTTGCGAAAATTAGACAAAATCTCCAGGCTGCAAGTGGCTCGCTGTGTGATCGATCCGCCCTTTCGAAGAAATAGGGAGCGGCTTTTTCATCGAGTCATCAAAACGCAGGGAACGCGTTTACCGGATGGATCAGGTCGATCTGCCAACCCGATCAGTGATCGATTGATCGCCCTTGATCAAGAATTGATCGAACTCCGAAAAGACTCGAAATGCCGATGAGCAGTCTCTTCCATAACCGCCATTGACACAGGGAGGCTCATGGACGAAATCCATCCTGCACGACATGATGCCGTGCCGGGAGGGGTGGTCAATGGCTAGTTTGAGAGGCAGTCGCTCATGAATTGCTTACGCTCATCACCCTTCAGGCTTTTCTCACCCGCCTCTTTATTGCACACCTTCATCTTATTTTGCTGAGTGTCCTTGCCGCTTTCGCTTTTTCCCGGCGTGGCGGACAGACATTCCTTCATAAACGCCTTCCGTTCCTCGCCTTTCCCTTCCCCAAACTTTTTCGCATTCGCCTGTTCGTTGCACGCCTTCATCTTATTTTGCTGTGCAGGCGAGGCCATGGCGAATGGGGTCACTCCAAAGCCGAGCATAAGCACTCCGAAAGTGAGAGCACGTAAGAATGTCATCATGCTGAATCTCCTTCTATGGTGAAATGCAAGTCTGGCCGGCATCATAGCAAAGCAATACGCAATTGTCTGTCTATGAATGTGATAAGCGTCAATCGTAGTCGACCCGCACTAAAAAAAGTCCTTGCGGTGGGGCGGTTTTTCCGGCAGCCGAGCGGTCCCGCGCTTGGAG
>JAICUC010000336.1 GCA_025936075.1 Nitrospira sp.
AGAAGAAATCCCCGGAGGAGTTGCAGAAGATTATCGAAAACGGCGTGCCAAAAACGTCCATGGTGGCCTGGGGAAAACAGCTCAATGAGACGGAGGTTCAAGACGTGCTGGCCTATGTGTTGACGTTGAGGAAATAGCAGACTCGTTCCTTCCGGCATCACGCTCAAAACCTTTGATCTCGACGGCATTCCGCCGTTCAATCAGGATCACGAAAAAGAGCCGCCTAATCCGGTGCGGGAGTTCAAGACCGCTATCTTGCAGGCTGATGCGATTCTGATCGTGACACCGGAGTACAACTACTCCGTTCCGGGCGTGTTGAAGAATGCGATCGACTGGGCCTCGCGTCCCTACGGCGAGAACGCATGGAATGCGAAGCCGGTCGGGATCATGGGCGCATCGATCGGGATGTTGGGAACCGCCCGTGCGCAGTATCATCTGCGTCAGATGTTCGTCTTTCTCAATATGCTGCCGCTGAACCAGCCGGAAGTGATGATCGCCAATGCGGACGAAAAGTTCGATATGGACGGAAATTTGAAGGACGAAAAAACGGCTCAAAAGATCAGAGAACTGCTCCAGGCCCTTGCCGCCTGGACGAAGATGTTGAAGAAGGCCAGGATGTGAGACGTGACGTAAGAGAATTTTCGGATTCATGGGAGGTGCATATGGGCCATGAAAACCGAAATATGAAACTGATGCAGACGAAAGACCGCGGAAGTGGAGGCGCCTGAGGGCAAGGGAATCACGTGGCTAGCAATCTATTGGCCACACGCCGAAGATGTACGCGACTACGAAACGTTCGATATGATTGGAGAGCCTGAAAATGGCCGCTATTGACTTGAACACCATTGCTTTTCCGACCCTCGACGACGCTCAAATCGGCACGCTGTCTACGTTCGGCAGTCATCGATCCTTGCATGATGGGGAATTTCTTTGGAGAGCCGGTGACAAAGAGTGGAAGTTTTTTGTTGTCACCATCGGCTCGGTCGAAATCAGCGAAAATTCGAGCGGCACCGAGAAAATAGTCGCACGACACGACCGGCATGCCTTCGGCGGGGATGTCAGTCTCATGACAGGGCGGCCCGCGCTCGTGAGCGCCGTCGCTCGTGGCAAGACCGAGGTGTTCGAAATCGGACGCCAAGACATCAAGCGCATCATGAGCGAACGGCCTGTGCTCGGCGAAATTTTGCTACGGGCATTCATTGCACGGCGGGAATTGCTCGTTGCGTCCGGCTTCCAGGGTCTGAGAGTCATCGGCTCAGGCTCCTCCCGTGACACCTTCCGCATTCGCGACTTTCTCGCCAGGAATCAGGTCCCGTATACGTGGGTTGATATGGATCGAGAATCCCAGGTGAGTGAGATGCTGCGGGGATTCGGGCTCAGTGAGTCAGATACGCCGGTTATCATTTGCGGATCGGAACCGTTGCTGCGGAATCCATCCACTCGGGCGTTGGCTGAACTGACCGGCGTTCGACCGCCGCTGGCTCAAAGGACCTACGATTTGGTCATTATCGGCGGAGGTCCTGCGGGACTGGCGGCTGCGGTGTATGGATCATCCGAGGGACTGGCAACGGTCGTCATTGATTCGATTGCCCCGGGTGGACAGGCTGCAACCTCGTCGAAGATTGAAAACTATCTGGGGTTTCCCACTGGAATTTCAGGCGGCGAACTCGCCAACCGGGCTATTCTTCAGGCGCAGAAATTCGGTGCGCAATTCTCATCGCCGTCTCGAGTGACACACCTGGCATTTGTCGATGACATATGCCACGTCAGGTTTGACGACGACGGACACGTGCTGACCCGTTGTGTCTTGATCGCCACCGGTGCCGATTATCGCAAGCTTGATCTGCTGGGGCGTGAACGGCTCGAAGGCTCCGGTGTCTACTACGCTGCCACCGCGACAGAAGCGCAAATGTGTCGCGGCTCAGACGCCATCGTCGTCGGAGGCGGCAATTCGGCCGGACAGGCTGCCATGTTTCTCTCGGAGCAGACGTCGAAAGTCTACGTCCTTATTCGTGGTGACGATCTGCGGAAGAGCATGTCCAGCTATTTGGTGGAACGCATCGAGAAGGCGGATAATATCGAGGTCCTTGCCGAGTCCGAGATTTCCAACATGCTTGGCGATGGGCGATTGGAGGCGTGTGAAATTCGGAATTGCCGGACAGGCGAAGTCAAAACGATGGCAACCTCTGCGGTATTTACATTCATCGGTGCGGTCCCTTGTACGGACTGGTTGCCCAAGGAAATCGAAAAAGACTCAAAGGGATTTATCAAGACCGGCAGATCGGTCATGGATTCACCATATTGGACCGCGAAGCGGGAACCGTTTCTTCTGGAGACAAGCCGTCCTGGGATCTTCGCCGCCGGTGATGTTCGGGTGGGTTCAACCAAGCGCGTCGCTTCGGCGGTGGGGGAAGGGGCGATCGCCGTCATGTTCGTGCACGAATACTTGGCATCCCTGTGAGGAACGGCAATGAGGAAAAAGCCGTGGCAAAAAATTGCACGCAGCGTAATCAAATCAGGGATGTCACACCAAATGCCAATGGTTGCGAAGACTGCTTGAAAATCAGAGATCACAGGGTTTACCTCCTGGCCCGCTTCTCAGGACGCACAGGCATCCTCGGTACCGAATACGGTTGTATGAAGGACGAACGGCGTCTCTTTCTTCACCGGCGTCCCGAGTGTAAAGACGTCGAACCCTGGCGCCGGGGAAATCGGGCATCCGCCTGTGATTTCTTTCAATTCGATCGGCGGATGAAATGACCGTCGAACGTGATGGAGCGAACAGATGACGAGCTCGCCCAATAGGCAAACGAGAGAGAGCAAGGCAGCGATAGCCCGCAAAAAAGGACGGACCGTTCCAGATCGAGACGCTCACCTTGGAGAAGTCGCGCCCTGACGAAGTGCTGGTTCGCATTGTCGCGACCGGCATGTGTCATACCGACATGGTGGCGCGCGACCAGCTGTACACGGTGCCGATGCCGGTTGTACTCGGGCAAGAAGGGGCGGGCGTGGTCGAACAAGTCGGTGCCGGAGTCAAGAAGCTGAAGCCAGGCGACCACGTCGTGCTGACCTACATGTGGTGCGGTCACTGCCTCCCTTGTCTGCGCGTAGATCTGACCTACTGCACGATCAAGCCGATCGTCCGGATTGGGTCATGATCGCGAGCGGCGGTTCGAGATGTCTACGGCTGCTCTCGTCACCCGCGCGGGCAAGAGCGTGAACAACACCTCACACATCGAGAACGTGGTCCTCGGAGGCGGGGAGGCGGGCAAGTACATCGCATGGGAGCTGGCCCGGCACGGCCGGCCCCTCGTCGTGATCGAGCGCGCTCTGATCGGAGGCTCGTGTCCGAACGTCGCCTGTCTGCCGAGCAAAAACATAATCCGCAGCGCGAAGGGTGCTGACCTCGTGAGCCGTGGAGCGGCGTATGGCGTACGGAGCGAAAGCGCAATCGCCGAGATGGAGTGGCTGCGCCGGCGAAAGTGGGAAAAGGTGGACGGCCTGCGGGCGCATGCGCTGGGGGAGACCAGGCGCTTCATGAAGATGCTTTTGGACGCGAGTAGCGACCGTATTCTCGGCTTCACGATGCTCAGCGTCGACGCGGGCGAAGTGGTCGCAGTCGTTCAGACCGCGATGCTCGGCGGTCTGCCCTACACGATCCTTCGAGATGCGATCCCTACGCACCCGATGATGGCCGGAGGCTTGAACGTTTTGCTCGCGACAGTCCTCTGGACTCGTGCACAAGGCCGGAAACCTGATTGATCAATGCGGGAGAACCACGGGAATGGTCTTAGGGAAGGTCTGATTTATTCCCCGTAGGTGATGTGCTATGAGGAATACAGCACTGAACGGGAGGCGTATCCATGCACCAACAGACCTTTGCAGAAATTCCA
>JAICUC010000412.1 GCA_025936075.1 Nitrospira sp.
ATTGCGCGAAAGCTTGATTGCCGACCTGAACCGGTTGTGATCCTCGATATCCTTCGAGCGACTCAAGCGACACCTGGGAGAGGGACGTCTCACCGTAGACGTCATAGAGAACCTTCAATCCGGGATACGACAGCGCGGTCGCATGCATGAGCCATCTCAGGAACGCAGTCGCTTCCGCCGCATATCCGATTCGACTGAAGACCTGGGCCGTGTAAGAGGCATCACGCAGCCAGCAATAGCGATAGTCCCAGTTGCGATTTCCCCCGATCACTTCAGGAAGCGACGTAGTGGGAGCGGCAACAATGGCGCCTGACGGAGCGAATGAGAGCAGTTTCAACGTCAATGCGCTTCGAAGAACCGACTCTCGATACGGGCCGTTGTAAGTGCAAACCTCCGCCCATTGCTTCCAGACTTGGATTGTCTTTTCGATCGCCGATTGCGCACCGGACAATAACGGATAGACGGCAGGAGCGTCTTCTGAATAGGCGAACCACAAAACCCGGTGGGAACCCGCCTCGACGATAATCTGTCCCTTCAACGTTCCTGGCTCCAGAGAAAGCGGGATATCGGTCGCTAATTGGAATAGGCGGCTTCCCAGGTCAGCACAATAGCCGGCCGGACCGCGCGGATGAAACATGGGCGATAGGCGGCCATGGTCCGGCCGGAGCTTAAACATAATCGCGAGATCGACTGCTCCTTCCAAGCCTTCGATGTACCGGAGCACGCTTCTGAACGGAAAAAGCGTTGTCGACTTTTCGGCCTCCGGTAATACCGGCAAACAGTCCGTGATCCTGACAATTCCCTCATCCGTTTGAAATTCCGTGACGAGCACCGCCGTGGTGTCTCTGTATGACCGGCGGATAGAGAACGGCCGCCGGGGAGCGACCGTGAAATGTCCGCCTCGCCCATGATCCAGTAAGCGGTTGAAGCAGGAAGGACCATCGAACTGCGGAAGACAGAGCCAATCAATGGAGCCGGTCTTGGAAACCAGAGCCGCGGTCCTGGAATCTCCGATCATCGCATAGTCTTCGATGTTGGAGACAGCGGTCATTAGCTGTTAGGCCACATGTCGGAGGCGAAGAGTCGGATACCTACCGACCTAGAGGGGCATCATGTGCCACCCTTCTTCTGTACGTGGAAGGGACATACCCAATGATCTGAAACGGCTCGGCCGGAATATTGACGTGCCTCAGAGTCTTCCCTGAAACTCGACAGCATGTGGTTGATCGAACCTGGAACGACATCTCGCGCGCTCTGCTTCATCGTCTCAAACTTCCGCCAGCGCGTAGACGGTCAAAACTATTCGTGCACGTTGAACATCACGGTCGGACATGGAACCATTCGCGCCAGACGCGAGGCCCGGCTTACATCAATCTAAGGGGCTGATGCCGGTGGGACGGCAATGTCCACCACCTTGTTCTCATTGTCCACGAGAAGAATGACTGATTCTCCCTTGCGGAGACTAGAGAGCCGCTCCTGCATGATTTCACGAACTTCGAACGGCCGTTCTCCATCGCCGGTCTTAATGGTGATGCGGTCGCCACGCAACGGCTCTATAACCGTCCCGCCCACTTGCCGGTTGGCTCCCTTGATCGACGACCTGTCTTCCGGGCGCTTGTTCGCCTCCTTCGCCGCATCTACGCTGGCAAACGTCGCGTCGGTTACTTTGTTCGTTTCATCGATTAGGAAGAGCATCGGTGTCCCGACCGGGATGGAGGCCAGTTTGCTTCGCGCCTGAGACCGCACCTCAAACGATTGTTCCTGTCCGTCTTTGCTCTTAATGACCACCCGCTCATGCCCTACCGGCATAGTGTCTGCCATGGCGCCTCGGACTATTTTGTGGCCGCCGGACGGATGATCCACCGGATGATAATCGACGATCAGATTTTGCCCATTGACGATAATGACCAAATCATCACCCGGCTTGATATCGGGGAAGTTCTTTTCCTCAGCCTGTTTCAATGGAAGAAATCGGGGCTGCATTTCGCCGATGTCGACCTTAATCTGATCCGACATGACGGCTTCCACCCTGCCGAAGACCTTTTGACTCCCCTGCAAGAGCTGCTGGTCACCGTTCTGGCCCACTTTCGTTGCCTGCGCCTGGAGCTGATTCTGCGGCGCAGATGCCTTGGTAACCCGCCGGTCGGTCTGAGTCCTATTCTCCGCACAGGCGCTACCAAGCAGCGCCATGGATAGGATGACGGCGACGGTTGCTGTCAGTCTCATCTGATACATGATTTCTCCTTTGCTGAATTTGAATTGCGCAGCCTACACGCGGTTTATCCTCTTCGATGAGGACAGCCACGATCGGCCGACCGGCTCGATTTCGCATGGAACGCATACCAAACTGAACGAGCCGATCACGCAACATATAGGTCACGCAAGATATAGACCTAAGTGCGTGCAAGCGGACCGCCGCCTAATGTTGCATGAAAGGACAAAGACAGAGAAACGGCTCTCTCGTTTAGCATGTCCAGGTTTGTCGTGTTGGGATGGAAACTATGAGGACAAATTGTCTGGGAGAGGACAAGGCATCCGGCCATTTAAAGAGGGTGGCTCATTCCTCCGGGGCATAGGCTGCCCAGAAATCACTGATCCGAATGAATTGAACGAGCGTCCAGCCATCACTCGCCGAACTACGAACCCTGAGGGATACACCTAGTTGCCATCTCCGGTAGATCTGCCAATGTAACCGACCTGAATTTTCATTG
>JAICUC010000360.1 GCA_025936075.1 Nitrospira sp.
TCACCGGAGCCGTGAAGAAGATCAAGCAACTTGTGGACGAGCAGCTTCTCGGCAAGCTTTACTACTATGACTCGACTCGCGTAAACCTTGGCCTTTTTCAGCATGATATCAACGTTGTCTGGGATCTTGCGCCGCATGATTTATCTATCTTGGATTACATCATTGGCACTAATCCGGAGGCCTTAGTCGCGACTGGCCAGAAGCATCTCAATGGCCACGAGGATATTGCATTCATCACGCTTTATTTTCCCGACTCGGTGATCGCCCATGTCAATGTGAATTGGCTGTCGCCAGTAAAAGTGAGGACAACCTTGATCGGAGGCGAGAAAAAAATGTTGTTGTGGAACGATCTCGAAGCCGACGAAAAGATAAAGATATATGACAAAGGAGTTGATATGAACAGCCGCGAGGGCGTCTATGAACTTCTTGTCAGCTATCGCTCGGGTGATATGTGGGCTCCCCACTTGGAACAAGCCGAAGCGCTGCGGCACGAACTGTCACACTTCATCAACTGCATTGCCGACGGCTCAACCCCCATCAACGACGGTATGGCCGGCCTGCGAATAGTCCGAATGCTCGAGGCATCCACCAAATCCCTGAAGGACAGGGGTGCACTCGTTTATCTCTGATCGCAGCGTTCTCCGTATTCCGACACCAACATGGAGCGTATATGACACTTTCTGACCAGGAAGTATCACCGGACCGTTATCTGGCGATAGCTCCAGATGTGAAACTAGGCCGTGATGTCAAGCTGTCAAAGTTCATAAACCTGTACGGTTGTTACATCGGCGATAAGACTAAGATTGGCGCATTCGTAGAAATCCAAAAGAACGCCAGGGTAGGGCAGTCGTGCAAGGTGTCCAGCCATACTTTCATCTGTGAAGGCGTCACCATAGAAGACAACGTATTCATCGGACACAATGTTGCTTTCATCAACGACACCTATCCTCGTTCTACCACTGCCAGTGGCACTTTACAGACTGAATCTGATTGGCATGTCGAGACAACGGTCGTAAAGAAAGGTGCTTCTGTTGGCTCTGGGTGCACCATTTTGGCAAATGTAACCATTGGCGAAAACGCGATTATTGGCGCCGGCAGTGTTGTGACCCGGAGTATCCCGGCAAATTGTGTCGCGTACGGAAATCCTGCGCGCGTGCATCGGCAATTTGATCCGCACTTGGAGTTTCACAATGAGAGCATTGAGCGTTCCATTTCTTGATCTGGTGACACCTCACGTTGAGCTGGAATCAGAGCTCACGGCGGTCTTTCAGCGGGTACTCCGTACGGCAGGGTTCATCGGCGGAGCTATGGTCGAGGAGTTCGAGAACCAATTCGCGGCTTTCTGCAATAGCGCGCATGCTGTCGCCGTTGGGAGTGGAACCGATGCGCTCCGGTTTGCGCTAATGGCAGCAGGTGTAAAGCCGGGTGATGTCGTTGTCACTGTGCCGAACACATTCATAGCGACCACAGAAGCAATCACACAAGCGGGTGCTTTGCCGGAATTCGTCGACATCGACGAGCGCTCGTACAATATGGACCCTGAGAGGCT
Source organism: Nitrospira sp. (assembly GCA_025936075.1). Classification (GTDB taxonomy): domain Bacteria; phylum Nitrospirota; class Nitrospiria; order Nitrospirales; family Nitrospiraceae; genus Nitrospira_D. The sequence continues at coordinate 1,550 of JAICUC010000360.1, forward strand.
CCGAGCTTACCTGGAAAAGCAATGCACGATCTCAGAGACCGGGGCACTCATGAGCAACAGGTGCAACCGCCCAGTTACGGCCATCGTTCCGGTTCACCTTTATGGCCAGATGGCGGATATGGACGCCATCCTCAAGTTGGCTGAGCAGTATCGACTGGTTGTGATCGAAGATGCCTGCCAGGCTCATGGCGCCGAGTACTTCTCGCGAAAGCATAGTCGCTGGTTCAGAGCGGGCTCCATGGGACGTGCAGCTGCCTTCAGTTTCTATCCTGGCAAAAACCTGGGAGCGTGCGGCGAAGGTGGAGCGGTCACCACGAACGACACCCACATTGCTCAAACCGTCAAGATGCTCCGCGATCACGGTCAGGCGAAGAAGTACTACCATGACATTGAGGGATATAACGGGCGGCTGGATTCCATTCAAACCGGGATCCTGAGTGTGAAACTGAGGCACCTTCCAGAATGGAACGTGAACCGTCGCCAAAGGGCCGAAGAATATCGCTCCTTGTTGTCAACTTTGGACGGTGGGGTCCAAATTCCCTACGAACCTACTTGGTCACGAGCCGTTTACCACCTTTATGTCGTGAGTACACCGGATCGCGACGGATTGATCGCACATCTTAACGCCGCTGGAGTCGGTACAGGCATTCACTACCCTATCCCCTTGCACCTACAGCACGCGTATGAGCACCTCGGATATACCGTGGGAGCATTCCCAGCAGCCGAACAGGCGGCGAGCCGGATCGTTTCATTGCCCATGTTTCCACAACTCACAGCTGAACAGCAGAGTTACGTTGCCCACAGCGTTGTGGAGTTCGTTCAGGCGCCCACGTTGGCCTAGCCCGTCTCCGCAAGAAAAGCTGGGCCGTGGTTCAGGCCACAAATTCACTTCTGAAACACCCTAGCAGGCTGCGGAAAAAGTCGATTTCAAAGAGCGATTATCCCTGCTCCTGAATCTGCACGCGGCTAGTGACCGCGAAGTCATGAAGGCAGAAATCTGTAGTAACTGCAAGGGTGAGCACTCCTGTTATCGCCCATCCGTTCCAGTGGAAGCCTCCGCCCGGTTGAACCTTGAACTCATGCCCGAAGCCGAAGATCTGGCTGAAGGGGACTGGAGCTATGAAATAGAGATAAAGCGGCAAACAGAGCAGAGATGATGCGAGCGCAAGCGCCCGAGCAATTCGTGGGTACATAAAGGTCACGATAAGAGCCAGCACAAACAGGAGGGTTCCAATGTCGATCATCGAGAGCAAGGGACCAGTAAGCCACCCTCCGCTAAATTCCGTTCCCTCGAGACCGTTTGTGTTGCGCAATGCCACGATCACGCACACGAGGCAACTGACGGCCAGCCAAAGCTGCTGCTTCCCGGGTTTCTTCATCGATAGGCCTCCAAGAACAACGGCTGGTCTAAGGGTATCTCAATCGGTATCAGAAAAACTTTCTTGTTTCCACAACGCAAGCTGGTAAGAAGAGGGTATGCGCGGAAAAGACGAGCAGCAATTGGACGTGTTCAGCTACATCAGCCCCGAGCAGCGAGTTCCGCACGATCACCCGTTGCGCCCTCTTCGTGTCATGACCGATGAGGCATTAAGGGAACTGCAACCACGGTTCAACAAGCTGTACGCCAAGACGGGGCGACCGTCGATCGCGCCAGAGAAGTTATTGAGAGCGCTCCTGCTGCAAGCCCTGTACTCGGTGCGCAGCGAGCGAATGTTGATGGAACAACTCAACTACAATCTGCTGTTCCGTTGGTTCGTGGGCTTGAACATGGATGACTCGGTCTGGGATGTGACCGTATTCACCAAGAACCGCGAGCGGTTGCTCGAGGGGGACATTGCCGAAGCCTTCTTCCAAGCCGTGCTCCGGCAGGCACGCGAGCGGAGTCTGCTCTCGGACGAACACTTCACGGTGGACGGAACGCTACTGGAAGCGTGGGCGAGTGTGAAAAGTTATCAACGCAAGGATGCGAA
>JAICUC010000306.1 GCA_025936075.1 Nitrospira sp.
CATTAGTGAACTTGTTTGCCAACGACGGGTTGGTATCGTTGGATCTCAGCGGTGTTGCCCGAGTGGATACGGCGGCGATTCAGCTGATGCTGGCTGCGCGCAAGCAAGGCCGCATGTTCGTGACGGGTATCTCCGATGACCTTCAAACGAAATTGAATCAGCTGGGATTTACCGACCCTCTGAGCGAATGAGGGGCATACCGGGGAGTCCGAGACGGGGCCGGACGACAAGTGCGACGCACCACTGAGAGTTGCGGGGGAAGCCGCATAAGCGGGGCAATGAACTCTTCGGAGAATCGCAAAAACAATCCCAGGCATCCTCTTGCCGGCGATGAGGCGACACTCGGCGCGCTGCTCGAACATCAACGGGCATGGGAGACCTTTGCGGCCGAATCCATACACATGATTCCGGTCTTGAAGGCTCAGATAACCGCCGTGACTCAGGAGACGGAGAGAGCGGCCATGGAGTTATTGCTGCATCTCCGAATGCTGGCTCCCTCCGAAGGGGCGGTGTCGTCAACACCCGACCCAGCCAGCCTGTCCAAGGTCGTGATGGCGATGCAATTTCAAGACATCACGCGTCAAAAGCTCGAGCATGTCGGTTTGGCGTTGGATCGACTAAAGGCGCACCTGCAGGCCCTGTTGAAAGGGCCGGGAGACGAAGAAGCCAAAAAAGAGATTGCCGCGCTGGAAGAGGTTGAGCAGCACTACACCATGGAGGAGGAGCGTCGCCTGCACGCGGCGGCGTCAGGGTCGGATTACGGAGAGCCGGTGCCCATGGACATGTCGAGCCAAGAATCCGATTCCATCACGCTCTTTTAGAAACAAAGTCCGATGCTATCTCAATACCATTCTGTCACCGATGCCGGAGGTCGCCATGGGCAAGACTGCACTGATCGTCGATGATTCACCCACCATGCGGCAGATGGTGGCCTTTACGCTGACAAATGCCGGTTTTACCGTGATCGAGGCGCAAGACGGAAAGGACGCGGTAAACAAAGTTGCCGGCGGCGGGAAGATGGATGTCGTCGTGACCGATCTGAATATGCCGGAGATGGACGGCATCGCGCTCATCAAAGAATTACGGAAATTGAGCGCGTTCAGATTCACCCCCATCCTTATGCTCACGACCGAGTCGGCAGCTGAAAAGAAGCAGGCAGGAAAAGAAGCCGGTGCAACAGGCTGGATCGTCAAACCGTTCAACCCGGAAATCCTATTGAAAACGATCGCGAGGGTGCTTCCAGCATGACGAAAGCATATGACATATCGCGTATCTCGTATGTCCGAAGCCTCTTCGTTTCCGCTACCAGTTGTCCGCCAGTTGCCTGGAGCTAAGACAATGAGCAACGATTTCGCGCAATTTCAGGAGGCTTTCTTTGAAGAAGCCGCTGAGCATCTGGCGGTCGTGGAGGAAGGCCTGTTGGAACTGGAACAACATCCGGAAGATTTGGATCTTCTCAATAAGATTTTCCGCTCGGCCCATTCGATCAAAGGCACGACCGGCATGTTCGGGTTCAATGCCGTGGCACAATTTACCCACAAGATAGAGACATTGCTCGATTTACTGCGGAATGGGCAGAAGAAGGTTTCTCCGTCGATCGCGGATCTCCTCTTGAAAGCAACCGATTGCTTGAAGACGTTGATCCAATCAACGAAGACAGGTGCGGCGATCGACGAAGAAACAGTCCGTCGGCTCACTGGAGAGTTGGCCTCATCGAGCGCATCGGACTCGCAGACATCGGTAGTGGACGTAAAGAGAAAAGTCGCGCAATCTGTTTTAGTCGAGAGCGGTGGTGGAGATCAGACGTACGTTATTACGTGGACTCCTCCGGAATGGCTGTTTCAACGAGGACTCGACCCGCTTCAAACATTCAAGGAGTTGAAAAGCATTGGTGTCCTGACCGGAATCACGCTCGATATGTCTCGACTCCCCGGTCTTGACTGCATCGACCCGGAGAAATGCTACTTGTCATGGACCATGCAACTGACGACGGGCAAGGATTTGAAGGTGGTCGAGTCCATCTTCGAATTCATTCATGAAGACAGCACGTTATCGATTGAGCCGGTGAAGGCTACGGGTAACGAGGAACACGCGCAGGAAAAGGCGGCCACCTCAGGCGGAAATGAGACTCCCAAGCAACTCGGGCAAATTCTCATGGAAGGTGGCCTAGTCTCTCCCGACGAGCTCGATCGCGCTCTGGGACAACAAAAGCGGGTAGGCGAAATCCTTGTCGAGCAAAAGGTGGTCACCCAGCAACAGATCGAGCAGGCGCTGCAGAAACAGCGCCAGCAGGAATCTGTCGCGCAGGCCAAAAAAACTGATACTACTTCCATCCGCGTCGATACAGCCAAGATCGACAAGCTGATCAACTTGGTAGGTGAGCTGGTGATTACCCAGTCGATGTTGAGCGATTTAGGATCTCGGTTCGAGATGCGGCAGTTGCCGGTGTTGTTAGAGCGCATGGTGGAACTGGAACGGAACACGCGAGAGATTCAAGAACGCGTCATGAGTATTCGTATGTTACCCATCGGCACCGCATTTGCCCGGTTTCCTCGACTTGTGCGCGACCTTTCGACTAAAACAGGCAAAAAAATTCAACTCCTCCTGTCCGGAGAAGAGACGGAATTGGACAAGACGGTCATCGAGTCCATCGGCGATCCGCTCACACACTTGGTAAGGAACTCGGCCGATCACGGATTGGAGCCTCCGGAGGAGCGATTGGACAATAATAAACAAGAGGTCGGGACGATCCGACTCAATGCGTTCCATGAGGGCGGCAGTATCTGCATCACCGTAGAAGACGATGGGCGTGGATTGGACCGAGACAAAATTTTGGCAAAGGCGAATAAACAAGGCTTGATCGGCGAGAACGATAAACCGACCGATGATCAACTTTGGCCGTTGATCTTCAAGCCGGGGTTTTCTACCGCGGAGAAAATAACGGACGTGTCCGGTCGCGGTGTGGGCATGGATGTGGTGAAGCGAAACCTCGAAGGTCTTGGGGGGACGGTCAGTATCAAAACCACCAAGGGCAAGGGCACCACGTTCATGCTCAAGTTGCCGCTCACTCTGGCCATCATTGATGGTATGACGGTGCGGGTCGGCACGGAGACCTATATCGTGCCGTTGCTGTCCATACTCGAGTCGATCCAGCCCAAAGCAGAGTCGATCAAAACCGTCGTCGGAAAAGGCGACCTCATTAATGTTCGAAGCACGTACATTCCAATAGTGCGTTTGTACGAAGTGTTTGCGAGCGAACCTCAATATACGGATCCCAAGGAAGCCATCCTTCTCATCCTGGAAACGGAAGGGCAGCGAGTGGCGGTTATGGTGGATGAAATTCTTGGACAACAGCAGGTCGTCATCAAGAGCATGGAGCAAAATTTTCACAAGGTCGAAGGCATTGCCGGCGCCACGATCCTTGGAGACGGCAGGGTCGGGTTTATTGTCGATGTACGCGGCGTGCTGGAAATTGCTCGCCATGGTAGCCCGGTCACCGCGTAATCCTCTGATATCATCCCAGCGTTTCATCGAAATCCGTACACGATTTCAATCTGCGACTCTTCAAGGTGCTGTCCACTCTGAGAGTGCGAGATAAAGCTTTCCAATGAACGACCGATATATCCTTGAGCGTCAGTATCTTGCAGAAGTCCGGACGGCGCGCCGCCTTGTCGGACCAAGCAGCGATGCCGACGAGACGGAGAGACGATCGGAAAGGAGTGTTCCATGTCAAGAGCGGCTACGGACAAAGAATTCAAGGATCTTAGCCGGCATCCGGCGTCACAACTGGACGGCGATCAGTTTTTAACATTCAGTCTGGGAGAAGAGCTGTATGGAGTCGATATCCTCCGTGTACAAGAGATCAAGGGGTATACCGCCGTGACCAAGATCCCCAATACGCCGCCTCATATCAAAGGAGTTTTGAATCTGCGCGGAACCATCGTGCCCATCGTCGAGCTACGGACCAAGTTCGGTATGCCGACAATCGACTACACGGCATTTACCGTCATCATCGTGGTAGTGGTGCAGGACAAAGTGATGGGGTTGGTGGTTGATGCGGTATCGGACGTGCTCGACATAGAAAAAAAGGATGTCCAGTCGGCGCCGGATTTTGGGAATAAGGTCGACGTGACGTTCTTAAATGGGATTGGAAAGTCCGGCGATAAGCTGGTATCGCTATTGGATATCGATCGGTTGTTACTGGATGTAGCCGTGAAAGATTCATCAAAGGATTTATCGATGACGGCTGCAGCGTAAAGAGTCGAACCGAGCGCCACGTCCGGACACAAAGCAGGAAGCCATGCC
>JAICUC010000298.1 GCA_025936075.1 Nitrospira sp.
AAGGTCAGACCGAGGATGACGCCGCGCAAAGAATTCGTTGGCCCCGCTTGGCGACGGATATATCGCCGAGCTTGAGAACCAACGGTCGCTTCACCCCCAATCCAGCGGCGCGGGTCGTCGGTTAGTAGGTCAGTCCGAGTATCGACGGATTTCATACCCCTCTCCCTTCGTCAAGCGATGCATTCCTCGATCCGCTGCTCCAATTCATCAATTCCGACGGCTGTACCTCGACAACGACGGCCCATTTGTATGTGCCCGAGCTTGCTCAATCAGAATCGGCGTGTCGTCCCCTGGACAATCAGCTTGACGGCAATCTGCTTTCCCAGCTGGACCTCAAGAGAGCTTTCAACCCCGGGCCCCGAGCGATATCAAGAGCGCCTCTCCTTCCATTTCATGAGAATTTGCCTGAAGCAGACTCTTAACTGAGCCGGAATTTGACGGTGCCGACGCAGCCCCATAGAAGGTAGAATACCTCTTTCACCGGCGAAAAGCACGTGGTCATGTCTCTCAAGTTGCTGATTGTTCAAGCGTTCTCTTGCAAGTCGTAGAACCTTTCGATAAGGTACGGCACGATGGACCGAGCTCGTTCGCGCCAGATCCTCTTTGCCTGCGCGAGCGGACTGCTCTTGCCTCTCTGTTTTCCGAAGTTTGACTTGGGATTGCTGGCCTGGATCGTCCTGATTCCCCTCCATCTTGCGCTGGATCAATGCTCCCGACAGCGGGCCTTTTGGATCGGCTGGCTGAGCGGTCTCATCGGATTCACCGGCATCATGGCCTGGGTCGTCACCGCCATGACGACTTATGGCAAGGTTCCCGAACCCGTGAGTTACGCGATTTTGTTGCTGCTGACCGCCTATCTCGGTCTCTATGTCGGGCTTTATAGTCTCGCCGTCGTCTGGTTACGTGAGCTCATCCCCCGCTATGGAATTTTCTTCGCGCCCTGCTTCTGGGTCGCGCTCGAGTGGTTCCGTACGCAACTGCTCTCCGGCCTTCCGTGGTGTCTCCTCGGCTATTCGCAATATCGCGAATTGGACCTGATTCAGGTGGCCGACCACACGGGGGTGTACGGCATTTCCTTCCTCATCGTTCTGGTGAATGTGGCCTTCGCCGAGCTGTTCTTGTGGATCATGCCGTTTTTCAGGGGATTTCACCCGGTCAAGCTCCCGTGGGAATTGCTCACCACCGCGGCCGCGTGCATGGTGCTCTCATGGTTCTACAGTTCGGCAGTCTTGAGTGCCAGAGATCTGGGCCATCATAAACCCTCCATTACTGTCGGTGTTGTTCAACCGAATATCGATCAAGCCGTGAAGTGGGATGCGTCATTCCGCGATGAAACGATGCGGCGATTCGACCGCTTGACGACACAGCTGGGAACCGGTACCGATTTGGTCGTGTGGCCCGAGGCAGCCACCCCGTTTATTTTCGAGCGGGAGAAAGAGTATCAATTGCAGCTGATCGCTTGGGCAGAACGTGCTCAAGCGCCGATTCTCCTCGGCAGCCCTGCTTTACGATTCTATCCGGACCGCCGACCCTATCTCTTGAACAGCGCCTACCTGGTGGGGAAAGACGGGACGGTCCTCGGCCGTTACGATAAGCACCACCTCGTGCCGTTCGGAGAGTATATCCCCCTCAAATCGTCGTTGTTGTTTTTCCTCGACAAACTCGTTGAAGGAATCGGGGATTTTGAAGCCGGACCCGGACCGACAACACTTTCGTTTAACCCTAAATCTTGGGATTCAGTACGGTCGATCGGCGCCAGGTCAGTCAAGTTTGGGGTGGCTATCTGCTACGAAGTGATCTTCCCGGATTTGGTTCGTCAGTTCGCGGCAAACGGCGCAGAGTTTCTGGTGACCATTACGAATGACGGATGGTTTGGGCCGTCCTCGGCGCCGGCACAGCACTTTGCGATGGTCGTCTTTCGCTCGGTGGAAAATCATTTGGCCTTCGCCCGAGCGGCCAACACGGGAATTTCCGGGTTCATCGATCCGTTCGGACAGATCATCGAAGCGACGCCCCTGTTTGTCGAACACGTCTCGTACGCGACGATCCCGACCCGACAAACCCGCACGTTTTACAGCTATTACGGCGATGTGTTTGCCCACGCCTGTGTTATAATCTGCGCGCTTTTGATTCTGGTCGGGTATTTCCGCACGAAGGAACCAGCCCTGACGGCAATCACACCGGCATGACCGCAGAAGGAGGATCGAGTATGTTAGAGGAAGTGGAAGTTCGTGTTCGTGCCCTGTCGGAACAAGTCTCTGAACTACGGGGGCATCTTTGACTTCGCTCATATGACGGCGGACTTACAAGAACTCGAAGCGCAGATGGGCCAGCCTCACTTCTGGAACGATGCACGCGCCGCTGCAACGGTGAGCCGGAAAAAGGCGACGATCGAGCGAGAGCTCCAGCAATGGCGCGATATCGAGACCAAAATGGGCGATGTGGATGCATTGCTGGAACTTGCCCACGAGAGCGGCGACTCGGCCCTGGAGACCGAGCTCGCCGGTGAGCTGAATCAGTTGGAGCCGCGCCTCGCCACGCTGCGTGTCGAACTTCTCCTCTCTGGAGAACTAGACCCCAATAACGCCATTGTGGCGATTCATCCCGGGGCCGGCGGCACGGAATCGCAGGATTGGGCGCAAATGCTTCTTCGGATGTACGTGCGGTGGGCGGAACACAAAAAATTCAAGGTGGAAACGCTGGACCTGTTACCCGGCGACGAAGCGGGCATCAAAAGCGTGACGCTCTCCATCACGGGTCCCTATGCCTATGGATACCTGAAAGCGGAAGCCGGGGTCCATCGGCTGGTGCGCATTTCTCCTTTCGACTCCAACAAGCGACGGCACACGTCGTTCGCGTCCGTCTTTGTGTATCCGGAGCTGAACGAGGACATTGACGTCGTGATCGAAGAAAAGGAGCTCCGGATCGATACTTTCCGTTCGGGAGGGGCGGGAGGCCAGAATGTCAACAAGGTCGAAACCGCCATCCGCATCACGCACTTGCCGACCGGTATCGTCGTGCAATGCCAGAATGAGCGGTCCCAGCTCCAGAATCGAAACGGAGCCATGAAAATCTTGAAGGCGCGCCTCTTCGAATTGGAACAGAAGAAGAAAGAAGCCGAGTTCAACGCCATCGTCGGCGAAAAGAAGGACATTGCGTGGGGCAGCCAAATTCGCTCCTACGTGTTCCAGCCGTACCAACTGGTCAAAGATCACCGAACAGGCCATCAAATCAGCAACGTCTCATCCGTCATGGACGGAGACATCAATGGATTCATCGAGGCCTTTTTGAAGAAGAAACTGGGGAAAGGAAGCGATCAGCCGTCAGTAGCGGGTGGGCCAGACGACGATTTGTAACAAAACACTGTATCTTGTGAAGCGCATCTCGTAAACCTGAGGATCGTCGCTTGCGAGCGACGAGAGACGAACGACGGACGATGCAATGGATGAACTGAACGAACAGCGGCAGCAGCGGATCAAAAAACTTGAGCTCCTGCGAGAGGCCGGCATCGCCCCGTACGGCAGCCGCTTTGAGGTCAAGGATCGGGCCGGACAATTACTGGCGCTGCATGGTGAGAAGACCAAGGAGATCCTGGAGCGAGAAAAGGTTTCATGCACAATCGCAGGACGGGTCGTCGCCTTACGGCGTTTCGGGAAGGCCGGGTTTGCCGTGCTGCAGGACGGATCCGACCGCCTCCAAGTGTACCTCAAAAAAGATCTTCTCTCCGAACAGGCCTACACCGCCGTGGAACAACTCGATCTCGGGGACTGGATCGGCGTCACGGGAACGTTGTTTCGGACGAAGACGAACGAGTTCACGGTCGAGGTCCATCACCTGACATTTCTCAGTAAAGCCCTCCGGCCCCTCCCGGAAAAGTGGCATGGTCTGACCGACGTCGAAACCCGATATCGGCAGCGCTATGTCGATCTGATCGCCAACCCCCGGGTCCATGAGATCTTTTCGGCCAGGAGCCGTATCATCACCGGCATCCGAACTTTTCTGCTGGAGCGCGGGTTTCTCGAGGTTGAAACTCCGATGATGCATCCGATTCCCGGAGGGGCGACGGCCAAGCCCTTCGTCACACATCACAATGCGCTCGGCGTGGATCTTTACTTGCGTATCGCACCGGAGTTGTACTTGAAGCGCCTGATCGTTGGCGGATTTCCGCGCGTGTTCGAAATCAACCGCAACTTCCGGAACGAAGGCATCTCAACGATCCACAACCCTGAATTCACAATGCTGGAGTTCTACGTATCATACGCGGATTATCAGGACTTGATCACGCTTACCGAGGAACTGATCTCGAACTTGGCTCGTCAGATACTTGGTAAAATCGTCATTCCGTACCAAGGAAAGGAGATCGATCTCACGCCTCCGTGGCGACGATGGTCTTACCGCCAAGCCGTCCTGGAGGTGAATAGTCTCGATTCC
>JAICUC010000087.1 GCA_025936075.1 Nitrospira sp.
TCCCGCGCAAGGGCCAAACCCTGCGGAATCTCAACCGACAGATCACGAATACGACCCGCGGCACGATCTTCCTGAATCCTCGAGAAGTCGATGATCCACCAGGCGCGCGAATCGCCGAAACCCATATTGAGCGAGAGAGGGGCTTCGGGAAAGAGCCATCTGGTTCCTCCAGGAACCTCGATCACGTCCGCAAGCGGCACCAGGTCGTGACCCGGCGCGCCGAATCCGTGAAGAAGCAGGACGATTGGACCGTCACCCTCACCCCGTCCATCCGAACCGCCGACAAGTCGAACCTTCAATCCACCCAGTACGGCTTCTCGCATGGAACTCCTGATCAGGACATCATGATTGCTGATACCCTTACGATGAACAACTTACAGCCAGATGCTTGCCCCAGTTCGGTGGCGGAAGCGCATAGGCTTCCATGCCCTGTTGATCGGTGAAAGGGTCTTGCAGCAACGTGAAGAGCCGGTCGATTTCGGAGAAGTCCTTGTTCTGAGCCTTCTCAATCGCTGTTTGCGCAAGATAGTTCCTCAGCACATACCTGGGGTTCACACGATTCATACGGCCACGCCGCTCATCGTCATGGTTGCATTCATGCCGCAGTCGCTCCCGATAGCGCACCGCCCACTCGTCGAAACGGTCACGGTTGAGGAAATGTTCGCGCAATTGTTCGTTGGTTGCGCCGTCAACCGTGGAGAATGTACTCAATTCCCTAAACACGATCGTATAATCCGCATGGCTGCCCTGGAGGAGACCCAGGAAGTCGCGAATGAGCTCGTCGTCTTCTGCCTGCTCGGCCACCAATCCGAATTTCTTCCGCATAAGCGTCAAATATTCCCGTTCAAACAGGGGTTGATAGATCTCAAGGCCTGCCTTCAATGCATCCTTCTCCGCCAACGGCAACAAGGCTTGCGCCAAGCAGCTCAGATTCCAAAGCCCGATATAGGGCTGTTGGTTGAAGGCATAGCGGCCGTTGTGATCCGAGTGATTGCAGATGAATCCCGCATCGTAATCGTCCATGAAGCCGTACGGACCATAGTCCATCGTCAGGCCCAAGATCGACATGTTGTCGGTATTCATGACCCCGTGCGCCCAACCCACAGCCTGCCATTGGGCGATCAGCTTCGCGGTGCGCTCGAGAACTTCCACAAAGAATCGGGCATACTTGTCGCCGGCATCACGAAGTGGCAGGAAGTGTTGATCGATTATGTAATCCGCGAGAGTTTTCAAGTGTTCATGCTGTTTCCGGTAATAGAAGACTTCAAATGTGCCGAAGCGAACGTGCGAGGGCGCCATGCGGACCAACATCGCGCCGGTTTCGACCTGCTCTCGATACACCTTGTCGTCGCTGCCGACGAGGCAGAGGGCTTGCGTGGTCGGGATACCGAGGCCACGCATCGCGGTGCAGCAGAGATACTCACGGATCGTCGAGCGCAACACCGCCCGGCCGTCTCCGTCGCGCGAAAAGGGAGTCATCCCCGCCCCTTTGAGATGCAAGTCCCATCGTTCTCCTCGCTCGTTTGTCGCCTCGCCGAGGAGGATGGCCCGTCCGTCACCTAGTTGCGGAACATAGACGCCGAATTGATGGCCGGAGTACAGCATGGCGAGGGGCTCCATCCCTGTCGCCAATGCACTCCCCCCGAAAAGCGCCGGGAATTCCGGCCGCATTAGTTGCGCCGGATCAAGATCGACCAACCCCGCTGCGGCTCGATCGGCATGAATCAGATAAGGAGGGGCGCTGAACGGAGTCGGATTCAATCTCGCATAAAAGGCTTGAGGAAGACGAGCATAGGTATTGTCGAAGGAGAGGGTTTCCAGTGTGCGCCGGGTCATGGAAGACTATATCTTATCGGCCGCCGGTCTGATGTCTCGGTCCATGGTAAAGACAAAGACACGCTCTCCGAGCTGCACGTCAATATCAGTGAAAAGCCCCAAGATTTTGGTACCCGTGATCTCGCCGACTTGTTCGCAGAGTTTGTCGCGGCCCTGGGCAATCAAATTTTGCCGTAGCCGCTTTACCATCTCGATACCTTCCGGCGTTTTCGCCAGCTGCCGTTCGGCCGGCGTCAGAACGCCTTTGAGGCGGACAACCACGAGATCCCGCGCCACTAATGCGCGGACTTCATCAGGGCCTCGCCCCAGAAACTCCTGTTCGAACTTGATGATCGCGTTGCGTATTGAATTTTCCATAATCGAGCTTCACATATCATCCTCGAGGATTGCATGACAAGAAGAACGAGTACCGCCCTGGGTCTTTGGTCTTAATCACTCACTGATCATGGGCCTTTCGGGCCAAGATTCCCCGGTTGAGAGACCCGGTCTTTCGATTCGTCCTTGACGCTGCTCATTCATCTTATGTATGAACCGTTTAAACCAACGGCGATGCCGCCGGTCCTGGTAGTGTAACACGGTCACGGATCGGTGGGATCACAGTTTCCGTACGATGGGTCGTAGGGTGACCGGCAGTTCATTGCGAGAGGCCGGTCGCAGTACCAGCCAACCGAACTGCGTAGACAGGGTGTCGAGCACATCGGTTGGCTTTTGTGTTTTTAGGGCTTTTGAGGTGATGATGTCCGCTGTGTTGCTTGTGCCTCTGCTTCCATTGATCGCCGCGCTTATCGTCGGCGTCGGTAGCGAGACCTCGCACCACGTCCGCGCGAAGATCGCCGCCTGGCCGATCGGTGCCGCTTTCTGCAGCGCCATGGCCACACTCTACGTCGTGGCCATGGAAGGCCCGATTACGCTTCGGCTCTACGATCCTGTCGCGTCCACTGTATTGGCCGTTCCGATCGGCCTGTACGTCGATCGGCTGAGCGCGGTCATGATGGTATTGATCTCCGGCATCGGTACGATCATTTACACATACTCCGTCGAGTATATGTACCAGGATTTGCACGAGCGACGGTATCTCGCCCTGATCGGGCTGACCGTGTGTGTCCTCCTCTGCATGGTGTCCAGCGCGAACTTGCTGATGCTGTTCGTGCTGTGGCAATTGCTGAGTTACCTCCTCTACCTCCTCGTCCACAATCATAGCCACCAAGAAACGTTGAAAAGCGCGTTTCGAACCTTCACGCTCTTGCGGGTCGGTGATGTCGCCTTCTTGGGTGGGACCGTGCTGGCTTACTCGCTGTACGGCACATTGGAATTTCCCGACCTATTTGACGTCGCCGCGCAATCGACGACAACCGTGTCCTTGTTCTCCGGTGTCGAACTCAACGGCGCGACGGCGGTCACCTTGCTGCTCCTTGCCGGCGGAATGAGTAAGTCCGCTCAATTTCCATTTTACGGCTGGCTCCCCAGATATCTTTATGCTCCCACGTCCGTGACTGCCTTACTGCACGCGGGCATCATCAATGCCGCAGGCTTTCTCATCAACCGCCTGGCCCCGCTCTTCGGGATGAGTTCGACTACTCTGCACATCGCCCTCGTGATCGGGACACTGACGGCCATCCTCGGCGCGACCATGATGCTTGTGCAAAACGACATCAAGAACATGCTCGGCTTTTCGACGATCGGTCAAATGGGCTACATGGTGATGGAATGCGGTCTGGGCGCCTTTTCGCTCGCGGTTTTTCACTTGATCGCCCACGGTCTGTTCAAAGCGACGGTATTCTTGTACAGCGGGAATGTCATTCACAAGGCGAGACAGGAACCCGTATTTCCCCATCCGGGGCAGGAGGCGGAGGAAGAACATTACTCGCCCCTGACCTGGACGACGGGCGTGCTCACGACCCTGCTCATTCCCTTACTCATCCTGCTGGCCACTCATGGCGTCTTACGGATTCCGCTGTTGGAATCCCAGGGGACCGTCATCTTTCTCTTTTTCATCTGGATCACCTCGTCGCAAGCGATCTTGACGCTGACTCGATTGCGGGCCGTCGCCTCCTGGAAGGTGTCGGCGGCGATGTTGCTGACGCTCTTGTTCATCGTGTTTGTCTATCTGTTTGCCGTCGAATCGTTCACGGCATTCCTGTACCCTGACCCGCAAGAGGTCGCCTCGTACTTCAAGGCCGGTGACCTTCCGGACTGGCTCTTTGATCTCCTCCTCGTGGTATCGACGCTGGCGACAATTGTGGGCTGGATCTATCTGTACATGCGGGCCCATGGCCGGACGGTGTGGATGCCATCGTGGATCAACAGCGTTCGGATCCATCTCTATGTGCTGTTCCTCAATCGGCTCTATGTCGACGCGGTCTTACATCGGGTGGCGCACAACCTGACATCCGCCATTCAACGCTTGGATAAGCGCGCCCAAGAACGCTCGCTTTGACGACACTGGCTTGACGGTACGGAGTTGTGGGACATCGGCTCCTCATCCGTAAAGGCGAAGAGGGATTTGGTGGTCAGTCTCCGCTTGACGAATATAGAGAACCCGTATTAATGGTTAGCCTCCCCCCCGTTGGGGGAGATACCCATCGCCTGACAGAGAGAGGACGAACGCTTTTCAGAGAGTTCGCAGACTGTTCAAAAAGGCCGTCCAGCAAGACCGCAGCAAGCGAGGAGGCGAAGCGTACTTTGGGCCGTACGTTGAGCCTCTAAGCGCCGCGAGAACGCCGCTGGCGGACTTTTTCAACAGTCTGCTAGGGGGAATGACGTGCTTCTGTCACTGGTGCTCATCGTTCCATTTCTTCAGCTATGTGCAGCCGGCATCGTGATGATCGGCGGTGAGATGACGCGTTTCACCCGCGCGAAGGCGGCCGCCTATCCCATCGGCCTGGCATTCCTAGGTGCCATAGGCACGCTGATCTTGGTCACATCGCAAGGTCCCATCACCGTTCGGTTCTACGATCCTGCTTCCGCCGCGTCCTTCATTATTCCCATTGGTTTCTATGTCGACCGCCTGAGCGCCGTCATGATGACGTTGATCACGGGGATCAGCACCATCATTTACTGTTATTCGACGAGCTACATGTACCAAGATCGTCATGCACGCCGCTATCTCGCGTTGATTTGCCTGACCGACTTCGTATTGATCTGCATGGTCTCGAGCGGGAACCTCATGATGCTGTTTCTCTTCTGGCAAATCCTCAGTTACCTGCTCTACCTGCTCGCGCACAACCATGTCCATACCGCGACATCGGCGGGGGCGTTCAAAACGTTCACGCTGTTGCGTGTCGCCGATACGGCGTTCCTTGCCGGCATTGCCCTCGCGTATCAACTGTACGGGACTCTTGAATTCCAAGAGCTGTTCGCGAGAGCGGCTGCCGCTCCCATAACCCTCTCGATTCTGCCCGGGATGGAGATCAGCGCCACAACGGCTGTGACCTGCCTCCTTTTTATCGGAGCGATGGGCAAATCCGCTCAGTTTCCCTTGCATTTGTGGCTGCCGGGATCGCTGTTCGCCCCTACACCGGTCCACGCATTGCTGCACGCGGGTATCATCAACGCCGGAGGTTTCCTCATCAACCGCCTCGCTCCACTCTTTGGAATGAGTTCAACCACCCTGCACATTGCCTTCGTCATCGGGACACTGACGGCCGTCCTCGGCGCGACGATGATGCTGGTGCAAAACGACATCAAGAAGACGCTCGGCTTTTCGACGATCGGCCAGATGGGCTACATGATCATGGAATGCGGCTTGGGAGCCTTCTCGCTGGCCGTGTTCCATCTGATTGCCCACGGTCTCTTCAAGGCCACGGTCTTCCTCAATTGTGGAAATGTCATCCATAAGGCGAGACAGGAGCCGCATTTCCCTCCTATGGACCATGAGAATGACGAGGCTGGATTCTCGCGCTTGACTTGGTCGACCGGATTTGTGACGACATTATTTATTCCGCTGCTTATCTTATTGTTGACGCACGGGATCCTGCGCATTCCGCTGCTGGAATCCCAGGGAACCGTGATTATCCTCTTTTTCATTTGGATCACCTCCTCGCAAGCGATCTTGACGCTCACACGACTTCGTGCCGTGGCTTCGTGGAAGGTGTCGGTCGTCATGCTGCTGACGCTTCTCTTCATCGTATTCGTCTATCTGTTCGCCGTCGAGTCGTTCACCGCATTCCTCTACCCCGATCCGGAAGAGGTGGCGTCGTATTTCAAGGCCGCCGATCTCCCGGACTGGCTCTTCGACCTCATGGTCTTAGTGGCCGCATTCATGACGGTCTTCGGCTGGACCTACTTATACATGCGTGCCCACGGTCGGACGCTTTGGCTACCGGCCTGGATCGAAGACCTCAGGATTCGCCTCTATACGGTGTTCTTGAATAGGATATATGCCGATGAACTCTATCAACTGATGGGCTCGATGGCCGCGCAATCGATTCATCGGATCGACAAGTTGGAACGCGGGTGGTCTCGATGACGGACGTATTCATCCCATGGCTGTTCGCGGGGGTTCCGTTTGCGGGTGCTCTCGTCTGTCTGGCCGTTTGGTCCGATCCCTACCGTGTGAGGATGTTTGCAATCATTTCGTCTGTCATCAGCTTTGTGTTGATCGTCGGAGTCGCCAACCGGCTTCAGACTCCGTCCGATGGTCTCTTACCGCTCTATGTGCTGCCGCTCGCAGCCATGGTGTCCGCATTGGGCCAGCCGGTTCACGGGAACCATCGTCTCTCCTGGACCATGACCTTGGTCTTCCTCGGTTTGGGAATGGGCACGCTCACCGCCGGGAGTCCGTTCGGCCTGCTGTGCCAGATGTCGCTCATGCTGATCATTATGTTTCTCCTCTATCGTCACCACACCACGCTCTGGCCTATCTCTTGGTGGGGCATCGGCTCCTTCAGCGTCGGTGTCGTCGGTGGGGGCTTTTCTCTCGTGGCTGAACCGCCCCTCTCATCCGTGGCATCCTTGGTGACCTGTGCCGTTCTGTTGCCGCTCATGCCTTTTCATGACGGGTACCTCACGGCGCTGACCAGACTGCCGGGCAGCTTGCCGCCGTTCATTGTGTTGCTCCTGCCGGTGCTTGGGCTCCATGGGCTGGCGACGGCCATGCCGACGATGCCGAATGAATTCGTGGCGGCCGTCAGCTTCTTGGCCCTGGTCAGCTCACTGTACGGCGCGATCAAGGCATTGGCCCAGTCGCGCGTCCGTCTTTTGGTCGGCTACGGCAGCGTCTCGTTTTTTTCAATCCTCTGGTGGTTTGTGGCAGGGGCCCACACCGCGACACCGCGCGCAGCCGTGCTGGCTGGAGCGGTCGGCCTTGCGACCGGCGGACTGTTGGTTGCCTGGCAGGTGATCCGCACAAGATATGGCGATGATGTGGACCCGCAAGCCGTCAGCGGCCTTGCCGCGGCGATGCCGAAGTATGCGGTCCTGTTTTCTTTGCTGGGTCTCGCCGCGATGGGAATTCCACCCTTCGGGGTGTTCGCGGGATTCATGGGGTTGCTGCTGACCGCCCCACCCTCTTCCACGATCGGCCTATTCATCGCGCTCACGGCTTGGCTTGCCGCCTCATGGTACATCATGCAAATGGTGCAACAGTTACTCTTCGGCACCCGCCGGCCGGATTTACGCTATGCCGATCTCCGGCATCCTGAATTTACTTCTCTGTTGATCGTGGTGCTGGCTCTGTTGGCGCTTGGCTTGGCCCCCACCAGCTTGTACACCTCGGATCGCACTCCGAATACGACCGCCGCGATGGAGCGACCTCCCGCATGGAACCGCTAGAGCACGTTCCTGACATTGAATCCAGGCGAATGGAATTGCGCGGCGTCGTCCGCCTTTCGGGGGAAGTCATTGCGCAATACTGGCCGATGCGGACCTTCGTCCACCACAATCCATTGCACAGCATTGAATATTTGCCGTTCGAAGAAGCCGTCAAGCGCGGAAAGCAGTTCATGGGCGGCAACGGTTATCTTCCCAGTCATTTGTATCGTGAGTACCTCAAGGCCGGTCGTATCCGGTCAACTCATCTCGATGACGCACTCAAGCCGCGCATCATCGATAAGCATGTGACCATCGGGTCGCACCGCGTCGCGCACGGCTCGGTCTTGCGTGCCTGTCTGGCTGAGGGAATTTGTGCTCCGGCCATGGAACCGCTTGACGATCAATTGGAGGATCCCGATAAGCCATTGATCGACTCACTCGCCCGTAAGCTGGAGTGTGTGCTGCTTCCTTTTTCACTGGACGATCGAATCAGAAAAGTCGTGGATGAGAACCAAGCCGCGCTCTGCCGGTGGCTCACGCTCTCGCACTGGTGCGACGACACGCTCGGCACGCAGATCGTTCAGCAGATCAACGAGCAAATGATCAAGTGGTGCGGAGCCTTCCTAGACGAAGGTCATGCCACTTGGACCATGCCGGGACGTGAAAAGGGTCTGTATGAAGCCTGGAAGGCCATGGCCTCCCACGAATGGTCTCCCTGTGGAATCAAAGACAGCGGTAGGAAGATCGCCCAACTTCCGGATCATCCCGAAGACGCGCTTCTCGAAAGCCTGGATGCACTTGGCATTCCCTCAGAATTTCTACAAGATTACTTATCGTTACAATTGACCGCGCTCCCCGGCTGGGCCGGCTTCATCAAGTGGCGTGGAGAAGAACGTGACTATCCGTGGCAGCAAGTTCACCCGGTTGGTCTGGTGAAATTTTTGGCAATTCGTCTCTGGTACGCGCGTGAACTGGTCCGACAGGCTTGCAAGGATCACCTCGACATCGATGGCCGATATGAGGCCGTGATGGCCTACATGCGCGACTATCCCGAAGAGTATTATCTTAGGCGCCAACGGGTGGCCGGGCGGTTGCCGGCCCTCTATGCCGAGGAGGTGGACCGGCTGTCGCATCGGAAAGGGCAAAGCTGGAAGAATATCCTCACACGGTACCGTGCCGAGGTCATTCCCCGCCTGCAAGCGGCTATTCGTCGTGGAGCCGCGCGGCGGCTCCTCTCCTTAGCCCATTCGTTGCACATTGATGCACCCGCACTCGTGGAAAGCGCCCCTGCGGACCTTGAGCAAGTCGTCGACTGGATGGGAACTTTTCCCGAATCGGACCATGGACCGGTGTGGCTTAAGGCCCTTGAGGCCGGCTACCAGGAACAGCTGTTAGGCCACTTACGCACGCGGGCCGAGAACGCCGCTCCTTCTGAAGCGGCACGCCCCTACTCACAGTCGGTCTACTGCATCGACGTGCGCTCCGAACCGTTCCGCCGCCATCTCGAATCGGTCGGCCCACATGAGACGTACGGCTTTGCCGGTTTCTTCGCCGCTTTCATCCGCTATCGGGCTTGGGGAAAGGAGCATGATACGGAGCAATTCCCGGTGATCATGCGGGCGAAGAACGAGGTACGGGAGATTCCGCGCAGCTATCTCGATCGTAAGGTATCGCTACACGCGGCGCGGGCCAAGTGGGTGCATGCGGGCCATACGCTCCTGCACGATCTGAAAGAAAATGTCGTGACTCCCTATGTCATGGTGGAATCACTCGGTTGGTTTTACGGCCTGCCGATTTTCGGCAAGACATTGATCCCTGCGCTCTATCAGCGATGGACCGTCTGGTTGCGACACCTGTTCGTCCCCTCTCTGGCCACGACCTTGACGATAGACAAGCTGGCGCCGGGCGAAACTGCGGAGATGCTCGAAGCGGAACAACATGCCGTGATCAGGGAGGCCTTGCACGAACAAGTCGGTCTCCGCAGCTTCCGTATCACTCCCGCGCTCGTTGAAGGCTTGCGCCAGCGCGCGCTGACGGTAGAAGGAGACCCTGAGCCGCCGATCGCCGCCGAAGAAATCGAACGGGCCGGACTCACACCGGAGACGATCAATTCGTTTGTCGAAACCCTGCGACGGCAATACGATCTGACGATGCGGTCCGCTTCACGACACAAAGAACGGCTCACCAGGACCGGTTTCACCTTGGAAGAGCAGGTCCTGACGGTCGATACCGCACTCCGCATGATGGGATTGACCAAGAACTTTGCGCGGCTCGTCCTGTTCTGCGCGCATGGAAGCACGTCGGACAACAATCCCTATGAATCCGCGCTTGATTGCGGAGCCTGCGGCGGCAATGAGGGCAAGCCGAATGCACGTGCCCTCGCAATGATGGCGAACAATCCCAAGGTTCGCGAGCGAATCGCCAAATTGAAGATCAACATCCCATCCGACACGCATTTTCTCGCCGGGCAGATGAATACGACGACCGATGTCATACAGCTTTTCGACCTCGAAGACGCCCCGCCTACCCATCGCGCGGACATCGCCCGACTTCAAGAAGATCTCAAAGAAGCCTCCGTCCTCACTAATCAGGAACGCTGTGCGCGCTTTCCCGATATCCAAGGAAGTCTCAAGGAGACGGCGGCGGAAGCGCATGTCCGTAAGCGAAGCGTGGACTGGAGTCAAGTCAGACCGGAATGGGGCCTTTCAAACAATGCGGCGTTCCTGATCGGGCGGAGGGAACTGACGAAGGGCCTGGACCTGGAAGGGCGTGTCTTCCTGCACTCGTACGATTATCGAGAGGATCCAAGTAACCGATTGCTCGAAGTGCTGCTCACCGGGCCGCAGGTCGTCGGCCAGTGGATCAACATGGAACATTATTTTTCTGCCGTCGACAACGAGGTCTACGGCAGCGGGAGCAAGATCTATCATAATGTGGTCGGTCGGCTCGGCATCATGTCCGGACCATGGAGTGATCTCCGGCTTGGATTGGCGAGACAAACCGTCATGAGCGGCGAAGGTGCCTACCACGAACCGATGCGGCTGTTGACGCTTATTGAAGCGCCGCGGAGGGGAATCGAGAAATTAATTGCACGTTACGAAGTGCTTCAGCACTATTATCACAATGAGTGGGTCCATCTGGTCGCGCTCGACCCTGAAGACCGGGTTTGGTATCGCTATCGCCCCGACGGGACGTGGCACCCGATCATGACACCTTAGAGAGGTGTTCTTGGGAGAGTATCGAAACTGGCCGGGAAAGGAGAACGACACATGAGTTTGACCTTGCATCCGATGAAGGAAATCCGCGTGATCGTCGCGGGAGAACACCGGGCGTTTGTCACCGATCTGCTGGATCGAATGAAAGCGACCGGCTACACGATTATCGGCAACGTTTCGGGGAAAGGACACCATGGGGTGCGGGAGGCCCATTTCATGTCCAGTGAACAGGAGAGCCTCGAAATCATCCTGACGGTAGTACCGGAGGAAAAAGTCGAGCCGATCCTCGCTGGCCTCCGCCCTCTTTTCGAGCGACATTCCGGCGTCATGTTCGTAGCCGATGTCGCGGTCAGCCGACAGGAATACTTCGGAAGGAGAGGAGCTAAGTCCTGACTTGCAACCCTCTATTTGGTTTCGTGTGCCCTTTCTAAAGCGTGCCCTGCTATCTGATTTTATGGAAACAATGCACAGTTTTCCCCTCGTCGTCCCTGTCCAGCCCGTGCAGTCCAGATGAATACATGTTGCCAAGATGCCATGAAGCCATAGGA